>CAZOAD010000018.1:19476-44580 GCA_964577705.1 uncultured Mesohalobacter sp. | reverse complement strand
TATTTTTGGCTTGGTGATCGCCAGCCTGGTAGGCTTTGTGATCTACTATATTTCCAAAGCCGCGAAGAAAGAACGAGAAGAAAAACAAAGCAAAGAAAACGCTTAAGCTTCTAGCTTCATCGATAATTCAAACCATTGCTCAGTTTTGACTTCCAGATCTTTAGAAATGTTTTGAAGTTCAATGGTTTTTTCTTTGATCTCATCCGGACTTAAATCGTTCAGAAATTCTGCTTCGATTTTTTCCTTTTTCTTTTCCAGCGTACTGATTTCCTTTTCCAGCTTCTTATACGTCTTCTGCTCGTTAAAGCTAAGTTTACTTTTAGGATCTGAATTCTGCTTTGGCTTTTGTTCAGGAGGTCCTGAGTTGGACTGGCTGCTTTCTTCATATTTAGCCTCGAGTTCCAGCGCTTTCAATTCCCTGTAATCTGAGTAATTCCCTGGGAAATCTGTGATTTGTCCTTCGCCAAACACGAATAAATGATCTACAATTTTATCCATAAAATACCTGTCGTGACTCACGACAATTAAACAGCCGGGAAAATCCAAGAGGAAGTTTTCCAAGACATTCAAGGTGACGATATCCAGATCATTAGTAGGCTCATCCAAAATCAAAAAGTTAGGATTTTGTATTAAAACCGTGCAGAGGTAAAGGCGTTTTTTCTCTCCTCCGCTTAACTTCTCTACAAAATCGTATTGCTTTTTACGGTCAAACAGAAACTTCTCTAGTAACTGCGACGCAGAAATTTGCCGGCCTTTGGATAAAGGAATATAATCTCCGTAATCGCGAATCACTTCAATTACTTTTTGCCCTTCTTTAGCTTCAATCCCGCCTTGGGTATAATAGCCAATCTTAAGCGTTTCGCCATGTACGACCTTGCCCTGGTCTGGCTTTAAACCGCCGGTTAAAACGTTTAAGAAGGTAGACTTTCCAGTACCGTTTTTACCGATGATACCAATGCGCTCATTCTTTTTGAAGATGTAATCGAAATTTTGGAAGAGGGTTTTGTCTTCAAAGCCTTTGGAAACGTGATGCATCTCCAAAACTTTGGAGCCTAAGCGTTCCATATTGATTTCCAATTCCACTTTATGGTCGTTACGGCGTTTGCTTGCTCGGTCTTTGATATCTCCAAAGCTCTCTATTCTGGATTTGGATTTGGTAGTTCTCGCTTTAGGCTGTCGCCTCATCCAGTCCAATTCCTTTTTGTAAAGCTGTTTGGCTTTAGCCGTGGTAGTTTGTTCTACTTCAATGCGTTCAGCTCTTTTTTCGACGTAATAACTGTAGTTTCCCTTGTAATTATACAAGGTTTTGTCTTCCAGTTCGATAATGTGGTTACACACCCGGTCCAAAAAATACCGGTCGTGAGTCACCATAAATAAGGTAAGGTTTTCACTTTTCAGAAACTCTTCCAGCCATTCTATCATTTCGAGATCCAAGTGATTGGTAGGTTCATCGAGAATCAGTAAATCGGGTTTACCGAGTAAAAGGTCTGCAAGAGCCAATCGTTTCTTTTGTCCGCCCGACAAATCACCTACTTTTTTGCTTAGGTCGTCTAACTTCAGTTTGGATAAGATTTGCTTGTAGGTCGTTTCAAAATCCCAGGCCTGCTTAGCTTCCATCTGGTCAAATGCTTTTTGATAGGATTCTGCATCGTCCGGATTTTGTAGCGCTTTTTCATAAGCGTTAATGACACCAAGAACTTCATTATCTGAGGAAAGGATAGTTTCTTCAATAGTTAAAGTAGGTTCCAAATCTGGTTCCTGAGGTAAAAACCCCACTTTCACCCCTTTTCTGTAGACCACTTGACCATTGTCTGGCGCTTCTTTTCCAGAGACAATGTCGAGCAGAGTGGTTTTTCCAGTACCATTTTTGGCAATGAGAGCAATTTTCTGTCCCTGGCTAATGCCAAAAGACAAATTTTCGAAAAGCACCAGGGTGCCAAATGATTTTGAGACTTCTTCAACCGATAGATAATTCAAGGCGTATATTTTTTGCAAAAGTACTCAAGTCCGTTTGAAATAGCTAATTCTAAACCTTATAGGATTTCAAATAGCCTATAAATATTTCTAAAACCGGTTCAAGCTTGACAACAAAAGTATATTTTTGGCGCTTTATAACTTTTTAAAAGCAAATTCAAATGAAAGTAGCTGTTGTCGGTGCTACCGGTATGGTAGGCCAAGTGATGCTCCAGATCCTTGAGGAGCGTAATTTTCCTTTAACTGAGTTAATACCTGTGGCTTCAGAAAAGTCTGTTGGTAAATCCATCATGTATAAGGAAAAGTCTTACAAAATAGTAAGTCTGGCAGACGCAGTGAAACGAAAACCTGAAATGGCTTTATTTTCTGCTGGCGGAGATACCTCTTTGGAGTGGGCCCCAAAATTTGCAGAAGTAGGCACGACAGTGATCGATAATTCATCGGCCTGGAGAATGGACCCTGCCAAAAAACTGGTAGTTCCAGAAATCAACGCTTTAGAGCTTACAGACGAGGACCTGATTATTGCCAACCCTAACTGCTCCACAATTCAGCTAGTTATGGCGTTACAGCCTCTTCATAAGGCGTATCAGATCGATAGGGTCATTATCTCTACGTACCAGTCGATTACTGGAACCGGTGTGAAAGCAGTTGAACAGTTGGAAAATGAATATGCCGGGAAAACTGGTGAAATGGCCTATCCTTATCCTATCCATAAAAACGCCATTCCGCATTGTGACGTGTTTCTAGAAAACGACTACACCAAAGAGGAGATGAAGCTCACCAACGAGACCAAGAAAATCTTATCTGACGACAGTGTAAAAGTAGCGGCGACTGCCGTAAGAATTCCTGTAGTTGGCGGTCATTCTGAATCGGTAAACATCGAATTCAAAAAAGCCTTTGACGTTTCTGATGTGAAAAAAATCCTGAGCGAAACCGATGGGATCACACTTCAAGATAATCCTAGCGTGAACACTTATCCAATGCCGATTTATGCTGAAGGTAAAAACGACGTCTTTATAGGCAGAATTCGAAGAGATTTTACCAGAGATAACGCCCTTAATATGTGGATTGTGTCAGACAATCTTAGAAAAGGAGCTGCAACCAATGCTGTGCAAATTGCCGAGTATCTTCTGAAGACCCGATTTAAAGCATAACCAAAACACAAGTAGTGATTTAAGAGCCTTTCATTTAAATTTGGAAGGCGCTTTTTATATCAGGATTTACACTTTAAAAAGTAGAGGATGATATATTATTGAGGTTTATTTATATTTACTTCAAAATATAATTCCATGAAACAACTAATTATACCTGCAGTTGCAGTTTGCCTTCTGGCGTCCTGCAACGAGCAAGAAAAAAATCAAGCCACATTGACCTATCCCGAAACCAAACAAGTCGATACTGTTGATGCGTATTTCGACACTGAAGTAAAAGATCCCTACCGCTGGTTGGAAAACGACCGCAGTGACGAAACCGGGGAATGGGTAAAAGCTCAAAACGAGTTAACCTTCGGTTATTTGGAAAGCATACCTTACAGAGATTCCTTAAAGCAGCGTTTATCTGAAGTCTGGAATTATGAGAAGATTGGAGCGCCCTTCAAAAGAGGAAATTACACCTACTTTTCCAAAAATGACGGTTTACAAAACCAATATGTTTACTACCGTTACAAAAATGAAGAGAGCCCAGAAGAAGCTGAAGTTTTCCTGGACCCCAACACCTTCAGTGAGGATGGAACAACGTCTATGGCTGGCATGAGTTTTACAGAAGATGGTCAATTATTAGCCTACTCGATTTCTGAAGGAGGAAGCGACTGGAGAAAAATTATCATTCTGGATGCCGAAACTAAAGAGCAAAAAGGCGATACCATTGTAGATGTCAAATTTAGTGGGATTTCCTGGAAAGGAAACGAAGGGTTTTATTACTCCAGCTACGATAAACCCGATGGCAGTGAGCTTTCTGCTAAAACAGATCAGCACAAGTTATTCTATCACAAAATGGGAACTTCTCAGGATGAAGACCTCTTAATTTACGGGGGAACAGAAGAAGAAAAGCATAGGTATGTCTCTGGTGGAGTGACTGAAGACAATCGCTATCTGATTGTTTCTGCATCCAAATCTACTTCCGGGAACCGTTTGATGATCAAAGATCTAACTCAGGACAATTCAGAATTTGTAGACGTCGTTGATTCCTACGATAATGATGTGTACGTTATTGAAAACAAGGGCAGCAAGCTTTTTATCGTTACCGACATGAATGCTCCTAACCGTAAAATAGTGACTGTAGATGCTAGTTCGCCTCAACCCGAAAACTGGGAGGACTTTATTCCAGAAACAGAGCACGTGCTTTCTCCATCTACGGGTGCGGGTTATTTCTTTACCGAATATATGGTGGACGCCGTATCGCAAGTCAAGCAATACGACTATGAAGGAAATTTTGTGAGAGAGGTAGAACTTCCAGGGGTTGGTTCTGTTGGTGGTTTTGGAGGAAAAAAAGATGCCGAAGAGCTGTACTTTTCATTTACCAACTACACTACACCAGGAACCATCTATAAATTCAATCCAGAAGATGGCTCTGCTGTGGTCTATCAAAAACCTGATATTGATTTTGATACGGAAGCTTACGAAAGCAAACAAATTTTTTATACATCGAAAGACGGGACTAAAATTCCTATGATCATTACTCACAAAAAAGGAATCGAGCTTGATGGTACAAACCCTACCATGCTTTATGGATACGGAGGTTTCAATATTTCATTAACGCCTTCTTTTAGTACTGCTAACACCGTTTGGTTAGAAAATGGAGGGATTTATGCAGTGGCCAATTTACGTGGCGGCGGAGAATACGGTAAAGAGTGGCATGATGCAGGAACCAAAATGAAGAAGCAAAATGTGTTCGATGACTTTATTGCTGCGGCAGAATACCTGATTGATGAAAAATATACCTCGTCAGACAAATTAGCCATTCGCGGAGGCTCTAATGGTGGTCTTCTGGTAGGTGCAACCATGACGCAACGTCCAGATTTGATGCAGGTTGCTTTACCAGCGGTAGGTGTTTTAGATATGCTACGCTACCATACCTTTACCTCAGGTGCAGGATGGGCTTACGATTATGGAACGTCAGAAGATAACCCGGAAATGTTTGAGTACCTCAAAGGTTACTCTCCATTGCATAATGTCAAAGAAGGAACCGAGTATCCTGCAACTCTAGTCACTACCGGAGATCACGACGACAGAGTGGTACCTGCGCATAGCTTTAAATTCGCAGCAGAATTACAAAGCAAGCAAGCTGGTAATGATCCTACGTTAATCCGTATTGAAACCGATGCTGGTCACGGCGCAGGGAAACCAACTTCTAAAATCATTCAGGAATACGCTGATATTTTTGCCTTTACTTTTTATAATATGGGCTACGAGGAACTCTAAGTATTAACTCTAGAATGAAAAATCCCCTGCTGTAATCAGTAGGGGATTTTTTTTGAAATTTAAGAGAGCATTCAAGATTTATAATTTGAAACGTTTTGGATTATATTTATTCCTGATACGCTCCGGATGAATAGGTTAACTCATAACTGTGGGTGTAAATTTCAAATACAATACCAAAAGGATCTTCTACGTAACACATTTTATAAGGCTTATCTTTTGGATAATACTTTCTGATTGGCATTCTTTGCTTACCACCTGCTTTAACTATTTTTTCAACCAGTTTTTCAATATTGGGATCCTGAACACAAAAGTGGAAAAGCCCCGTATGAAAAGGGTTAAAATCAGGCGCTTCTTTTGCGCCATGAGGAAAAGAAAAGAGCTCAATTCCTACCCCGTCCGAGGTCGACATATGTGCTATTTCGAATTCTTCCCAGTTCTCTCCAAATACATCGATACACATTTGTCCAATCGCCGTATCGCGCTCTTTTTTAACCTGCGAGGGTTTCATAACGACGTACCAGCCCATTACTTCTTCATAAAAGCTTACTGCTTTGTAAATATCGGGTACTGTGATTCCAATATGTGAAAATGATTTTGGATAGGTTTCTTCTTTTTTCATATTTATTTTGCTTTCTAAAATACAAAATTAGAATACATTTGTCTGTTTCACAATAAGTTACCTAAATGTGATATAGGGTACTAATAGAGTGATATGTTGTCAATCAAATACTTATAAGTTTAAAATGAATAAAATTTATTGTCCTCTCAACTATACTATGCAGTGTATTGGAACTAAATGGAAGCCTCTAGTCTTGTTTCATCTGCTGGAAGGACCCATCCGATCTGGAAAATTACAACATAAAATTCCAGACATTTCCAATAAAATGTTTACTCGAACCGTAAGAGAATTAGAGAAAGATGAGTTAATTAGTAGGCAGGTTTATCCTGAAGTACCTCCAAAAGTGGAATATAAGTTAACTTCAAAAGGTAAAACTTTAGAGTCTATTTTGAGAAGTTTGGATGCTTGGGGAAAGCAAATGGCTTCATTTTAAGTTCTCTTATTTTTTCTCACTAAAGAAAAAGGTATTTGACAATGATGTTTATATCAATAGGACTTTTTAAAACTTTCACTTGTTTGTTTTAAATCTTAATAACCAATAAAGACTGCTACGGCTATAAATATTAAGGCCAAAATCATCACGAAAATAAACAGGCTAAAGATGAATTTAAGCCAGTTTTGATAGGAGACTCCAGCCATTCCTATCATAGCCATTAGGATTCCATTGGTAGGGATAATCAGATTAGAAAGTCCGTCGCCTAGCAGATAAGCCAAGACTGCAATCTGTCTTGATATTCCTAAAATATCCGAAAGCGGTGTCATCAAAGGCATAGAAACTAAAGCCTGACCAGATGCCGATGGAATGAAAAAATTCAGTAGAGTTTGAAAAAATAACATCCCTTCGGCCGCAAAGACTTTTGGTATGGTTAATAAGGCTTCACTGGAATGGTACAGAATGGTATCAATAATCATCCCTTCCTCAAGAACAACAGAAATACCTCGAGCTATGCCTACCACTAGTGCGGGAACAATCATGATTTTAAGGCCCGTGGTAAAGGCGTTCATCAATTCATCGCCAGACATTCTGGCTATTATGGCGATAACGATGAGCATTCCTATAAAACATCCGGTCATTTCAATCAATCCCCAGCCTATCCATTGCACAGCTAGCAATATGGCGGCATAAGACAAGACAAAGAACAAAAGAATGTAAATATGCTTTCTTTCTAATTTTTCTTTTTCAAAAGATCCGAATTCCTTTAAATTAAATTCATCATCTTTCATCAAGCTTACGGAGGGGTTTTTCTTAATCCTATTGCCGTAGCGTATGATAAAATAGAAACCAACTCCTGCATACACCAGGTAAATGAAGAATCGAAAACCGATTCCGGAGCCAATGGGGAGTTCTGCGATAATTTGTGCGATTTGGACCGTAAATGGATTGGTTACCCCAGAGCTCCAGCCTAAAAAAAGAGGAACACTGATGAGGGCGAAACCAAACATGCGGTCGTATCCTAAACTCTTGGACAAGAACAAAAAAACAGGAATCAGGGCGATGGATTCACCTAAGATCCCCATAAAAGATGATGCAGAAAAGACAGCCATATAGACTAGGAACAATAGTAGTTTTGGCTTGTTTTTGAACTTTGCAATCAATGCAAATAAAAACGCATTAATAGCTCCAGTGTGTTGGACAACTGTAAACACGGAGCCAATTATAAAAAGATAAAAGACAAGTACGGCCGAGTCTGCAAGCCCTTTGGGTATGGCGCTAAGAGTACCTAATACAGAAACAGGTGAGGACTTTCCTTCTACGCTTTCTTCCAGGAGTGCAGCTTGTAAGGAGTAATTTTTTGGAATCTCTGAATAGCTGTCAGGAACAATAACTGTTTGAGTAATTTCACCATAGTCTTTTTGTTCCCGCTCAAAACTCCCGCTAGGTATGATATAGGTTAATAAAGAACAACTGACTATAATCCAAAACAGGAAAATAAAAATATGAGGGATTTTAAAACGCTTCACCAGAAGTTTCTTAGTTAAAATGCAGGTTAAGCCCAAAATAGGGCAGGTCATATATACAAAGCGATAAACTTAAACATTTGCATTTATTGGGAAGGAGAATAGTGTTTTTGTGTTATTTATTTTAATAGTTATCTAAGAGTTTATGAATTCTATCTGGCTTAGAAGAAACGCACCTGCTCAACTCCTAAATTCTGAAGTAGAGTTTAATTTTAGTGGATTCAATAATGATTAAAAGCTTAATACTTACTTATGTTGAAGATAAGGCCTTGAAAAGTAGGGAAGTATTCAGTTACAAATGTGTCCATCGAACAAAATAGGACATGAACCTTTCAAATTAGGGAGTTTATGTTTCGCTTAATTCCTTAAGTATTCATGCAGATAGGCTTTACTCTTTTTCATACTCCAATTTCTTTTGGTTTTTATCCAAAAATTCTGAATAAGATTCTAAAAGCGTATGTTCACTGTCCAGAATATCATTTAGATAGTAGGCTAATTTTATAAATACCTCTTCACCACCTTCATCAATATTTTCATAGAAAAAGTTGGTTAATCTTGCTGTTTTTAATTGAAGTAACTCCGACTGAGTTTCAATATCTAAGAGTTTCGAGATAATATCATACTCCAGCAACTCTGCTTTTTGATTGATAAAAAACCTAAGGCTTATATTCTTGCTGGTTGTGACTTGAAATCCCCCTGAACTTGATATCAATTCAACGAGTGTTAATTCAGGGTCTATAGGTTCACTTCCCTCCAACTTTTCCCGAAGTATTTCAAAAAGCTCAAGGTGACGATTATAAACAGTATCCAGATCTGATTGGCTCAACTTGATGTCATTTTCTATGGCCAGTAGTGTTTTTTCAATGTAATTTTTGTTGTCCACACTATCTTTATAGTTGCTTATAAAAACGGCAATCAACACACCTATAACCACGATAGTGATTTCTTTTAAGTAATTTAAAACACCATTGCTTTTTTTCATCCTCTACAAGATTTAATATCAGTACGCTTTCCTATTAATCGTCTATTGAATTAACGCGTTAACGTGCTGATGATTAAGGTCTTAAAAATACAAAAATTTTGGTTTTGGAAGCTGTGTCCAGTCCCCAAGGCTTTGGGGAGAACCAGGGACCATTTTATTCCAGAACATCTTTCGAACTGTTTGAAACAAAAAAACCTCAACGAGTGAACGTTGAGGTCACTAATCGAGGTGATCGTTGTGAAAAAAACCAATCATAAAACTAAAGTTGTAAGTTTAGACTACATGACTTTTAGTTATTATTCATTCTTTGATTATCTTTTTAGTGATTTTTGCGTTGGTGGTTTCAATTCTTAAAAAATATATTCCACGCTCTAATTGACTTAAATCTAAAGAATTGTTTTCTAGAGTATCACTCTTAAAAATCAATTTTCCATGGAGGTTATAAACTTCTGTTTTCTTAATGTTTAGACCAGAACTTTCTATAAGCAATTTATCTTTTACAGGGTTGGGATAAACTTTAAGGTTTTGCTTTAAAAAATCATCTTGACTTAGAAAATCGTCGTAAAAAGTGGCAATACTTCCTTCACTATTAGTAATATCTAGGTAAATTTTATCAGAAGTAGTTGTAAATGTATATGAGAAAGGCTCATGCCAGCTCACCATGAAAATATCAAAGAAAAATTCCTCTTGAAAAAACTCCTCAATATCCATCAATATTTCTTCACCTGGGCAAACTTGAAACGGTATACTAGGATCAATAAGAATAAAACTCATATTACCATCATTGTAATTAGCATTAGCACCAACTGTTACACAGCTTCCAAATACAGCAAAATTTTCTCCAAAGTCACCAATAAAAAATATATTTTCTGGAACAATAAGTAAAGAATCCACGGTAGCGATTTTCTCAAGTTTCCATGAATAGTCTTCTAAAGGTGGTACTTGAGCATTCAATATAGTTAAACAAAATAGACTAATTATTATTATAATCTTTTTCATGATCCCAACTATTTTAATTAATAATTAAATTTTTGCTATTTAAGACTTGACCCTTCCCCCCGAAATTAATTATCTACATCAAATTAAATTGAGATCGATTTACTTTGAATTGGTTATACGTATTTTAGGCTTCAAACTATTGCTCCTCAAAGAGACTTATTATTCTGTAAAAATTAATTAGTTACAGATTTTAATACCATTCTTCCCATTTTTTCTAAATCTTCATCACTTCCTGAGCAGAAATCTTTATGAGCTTCTATGTATATAAGAATATTATTTTGCCTGATGCTTAGTCTTTTAGTATTTGGGTCACTAATATGCGCTTCGTTTAACACCGCATAGTCTCCTAAATTATCAATCGGTTTAGCCAATTTGAACTCCATCTTGTTCATTTGCATAAATGCCTGTTTTTCTGCTGCATTTCTCATTTCAATTTCCTCTGGATCAAGACCAGTATAGTCTTTAATAACTACAGCGAATTCGAGTTCGCCATCGGCTAGTGTAAATTGACATCTGTTCTTGGTAAAAGCCATGTCGCCGGTCTTGTAGGTAGGAGTTTTCTGATTTGTAAAGCACATGTCAGAAAAGTCCATTCCTTTGAATAGTTCTGGGCAGCTCTGGATTAAGGTGTAGACCTTAGCTTTTGAAGTAATAATATTTTCTACCTGCTTTTCGAATTTTAGTGCTGTATCTGTAGATAGATTTACTTCCTCGTAGTGCTTACAAGATGAGATGCTTAAACACAAAATTATGAGTATGAAAATTTGCCTGTTTAGATTGGTAGTAATGGTTTTCATAAATTGTCCAATAGTTAATACGATGTAAAAAATTATTCGTTTTTAAAAATATATTATAATGAATTAAATGTACCCTTTTTTTTGAAAGACGTCCAAATTAATTATGAGAGTAAATCTAGTTGATAATTTACTCATCACTTTTTTGAAGGAAATGGCGGTTTTTATGTAAAAAATCATCATAAGCAACCTTAAGAGCTCGCCCATTATCATTTACATAAGTCAAAATAGGTAAATTTCTCCGCCATTTCTAGGGTATTGTTATTAATATAATGGTTTGCAAAATGGGTAATTTATTAGTTTAGTTCGTGTATAAATCGGTTAGGGCTTCAATTTCTAAGAGCTTTGGTGTCATTTCAAACTAAAAAAATTCAGTTTTGTAAGAGATTAAAAATCGTAAGCTTACATTTTTGAGAAAGGCCACCTGAAAGCCACAAGAACAGGAAATAAATTCTATAAGTGACGTTTCACTTTCTTCAATATAGTGTCACTTTTGATAAAGATCAATATGACTTAAAAAAACAGTATCTATTCCGGCCTAAATTGATATGATTTCATTCTCAATTTCACTTAAAGTCTTTTTAGATAAACCTCATTGTTTACCCTATCTTAATAGTTGCTTATAAAAACGGCAATCAACACACCTATAACCACGATAGTGATTTCTTTTAAGTAATTTAAAACACCATTGCTTTTTTTCATCCTCTACAAGATTTAATATCAGTACGCTTTCCTATTAATCGTCTATTGAATTAACGCGTTAACGTGCTGATGATTAAGGTCTTAAAAATACAAAAATTTTGGTTTTGGAAGCTGTGTCCAGTCCCCAAGGCTTTGGGGAGAACCAGGGACCATTTTATTCCAGAACATCTTTCGAACTGTTTGAAACAAAAAAAACCTCAACGAATGAACATTGAGGTTTAAAAGGTGGTGCCTCCAGGAATCGAACCAGGGACACATGGATTTTCAGTCCATTGCTCTACCAACTGAGCTAAGGCACCAGTTTTATTGCGGGGGCAAATATAAAACCATTATTTAATTAAACAAAAGAAAAGATGAATTATTCTTATCCTTATCTTTGAGGTTTATTTCTCTTATGAATTTAGTCGTTGACGTAGGAAATACACAAATCAAATACGCTGTGTTTGAAGGGGATGAGCTACTGGGAAAAAAAAGTTCAAATTCTGAGAATGCTCAAGCTACACTCCTGGATATATTTAAAGCGTATCCAAACCTTTCTCAAGGGATCATTTCTTCCACAGCCCAACTTCCAGAGGCGCTGAAAAAGACATTAATCAGCAACTTACACATTGTGGAATTTTCTCATCAGAGCCTTCTGAATTTTACAAATAATTATAAGACCCCCGAAACCCTCGGGCTAGACAGAATTGCTCTTGTTGCAGCAGCAGCAGAGAGCTACCCCGCTCAAAATGTTTTGGTGATCGATGCCGGAACCTGCATCACCTATGATTTTATAGATAAGTCATCCGTATACCAAGGGGGTGCCATCTCCCCCGGTTTGCAGATGCGATACAAAGCCATGCATACGTTTACAGGAAAATTACCGCTAGTCACGGAAACTATTCAAAATTCAGACTATATAGGTAAATCGACTAAAGAAGCTATACAAATAGGGGTTTGTAAATCTATTTCCTATGAAATCGATGGTTATATTCAAGATTATCTTGCTGATTATGAAGATTTAACAGTGGTTTTAACAGGTGGGGATTATAATTTGTTGTCAGCATCTATAAAAAATAGCATATTTGCGACTTCTAATTTCTTATTAAAAGGATTAAATAAAATTCTACAACTCAACTCAAATTAATGTTCACAAGATTTTTTCTTTTTGTCTCGATACTACTTTTTGGATCTTCCTCTATACTTGCTCAGCAAGGTTCTTCATCCCCCTATTCTTTTTTAGGAATTGGAACCAAGGCTTTTAGAGGAACTGTAGAAAATAGAGCGATGGGAGGGTTAAGTATTTTAGGCGATAGTATTCACCTAAACTTGAGAAACCCTGCCGCTTACTCAGATTTGAAATTGACTGCTTTTACGGCCGGTGTCACTTACAATGCCGTCGAGCTGCAGTCTGATCAAAGTTCTGATAAAATCAATTACATAACCTTGGATTACATAGCTGTAGGTCTTCCCTTTAATAATTTGGGCGTTGGATTTGGGGTGAAACCAAAAAGTGCCGTAGGTTACGAGCTCGAAGAAGCATCTACTACTCAAATTTCTAGATTCGACGGACGTGGCGGCGTAAATACGGTTTATTTTTCTGTAGGGTTTGAACCTCTCCGGAATTTAAGACTTGGAGCAACAGCAAATTATAACTTTGGTGATATAGAAAATAAAGCTATCATATTTAATGAAGGAGTGCAATTTGCTTCAAGGGAAATCAACTTTACAGATATAAGTGGTCTTTCTTTTGATGCCGGGGCGCTTTACGATGTTAAGTTTTCAGACAAATTAACTCTGAAAACGTCTGCTAGATATGAAACAGGCTCATCCCTAAGTATAAATAGAAGAAGAGAACTAGCGACTATACAGCTAGGGCAAAACGAAACTGAAATTGTGGTGAATGAAGTTGATTTTGAACCTTTGGGTACGGAGATTGATTTGCCGGAAATGTATGCCTTTGGATTAGGTATTGGTGAAGATAGAAAATGGTTTGCTGGTTTGGAATATGAAAACTACCAGGCAGGAGATTTTTCTGCATTGGCCTTTAATTTTGGGCCCGAGGTGGTTCAGAAAGAATCCAATACGTTTAAACTGGGAGGATATTTTATCCCGAGGTATAATGACCCGGTAAGTTACTTCAAAAGAATAGTTTATAGAGCTGGAATCAGATATGAGGAGAGTGGTCTGGAATATCAGGGTGAAGACATAAACGAGTTTGGCATATCATTTGGTTTAGGTTTACCTGCTGGTCGGGTTTTTACCAATGCCAACTTAGGAGTTGAGTATTTTGAAAGGGGAACAACCTCAAATAATTTGATACAAGAGAATTTTATCAGTGTATTTTTGAGTTTCTCTTTCAACGACAAATGGTTCATTAAATCTAAATATAATTAAATACTTAAAATTATGAAGTTTAAAATTGCTTTTACATTTTTAGGAGTCATCTTCGCTTTCAACGTAGCAAGTGCTCAGGATTGTAATGTGACACTGAGTTTGTTTAACGAGAGTGCCAAAGTAAATAACTTTAGTGATGCTTATCCAAAATATAAGCAACTGCTAGAAAATTGTTCAGATGCCAACATCCTAATATACCAACGTGGGGAAAAAATGCTGGAAGGTATGATCGATGAAGCAGAAACTGAAGAACGAAAAATGGAACTGGTCCAAGAATATATCGACAACCAAATGATGCGTTTAGAAAAGTTTCCACAGGAAACTAAAAAAGGTGCAATGTTGGCCGACGTAGCGATGATCAAGTACAAAAATGAAGTAGGTACTTTAGAAGAAAGACTAAAAGCCTTTGAAGATATAATTGAAATGGATAAAGAAAATTTCACTTCTCCAGTGGCTATTTACGCTTACTTTAGAATAGCAAACGATCTTAACGACGCTGGCAAAAGAGATATTCAATTTCTATTTGATAAGTATGATGAGGTAATTGACTTGATCGAAACTCAGGAAAATGACAAAGCTGCTGAAGCTAAACCGCTTATTGAAAAGCAAGAAGCTCAGGAAGAATTGACTTCCAGAGAGTCCAGAATATTGAAGAATTCTGAAATCTACTTAAGGAACTATACCAAAATTAAAGGCAGCGTGAATTCCTTATTGGGTTCTAAAGCAGATTGTGATAACTTGATTCCTTTATATAACAAGGATTTCGAAGAGAAGAAAAATGATGTCGATTGGTTAAGAAATGCTAACCAAAGATTATCTGCTAAAGATTGTACAGAAGATCCTTTATTCTTTAAAGTTTCTGAAGCTTTGCATAAGCTAGAGCCATCAGCAAACTCTGCCTATTCTTTAGGTCAGTTAGCCGAAGCTGAAGGCGATAGAGCTAAAGCTTTAAAATACCTCAATGAAGCTGCGCAACTTGCTAAAGATAAAGGTAGAAAATCGAGAATTTACTACAGGATCGCCAACAACTACAAAGCGCAAGGCAGCTATTCTCAGGCGAGAAATAATTATAGAAAGGCTTTGGATAACAAGCCTTCTATGGGTGTCGCTTATCTTAAGATTGCAGAAATGTATGCGAAGAGTGCAAACGATTGTGGTAATTCTGTATTCAACAAAAGAGCCGTGTACTGGTTGGCAGCAGATTATGCGAAGAGAGCAGGACGTGTAGATCCATCTATAAGCTCCAATGCCAATGCTGCAGCAGATAGCTACAGAGGTAGAGCGCCACAAAAGTCTGATATCTTCCAGGAAGATGCAGCGGGCAAAAAGATCTCTTTCTCTAGCTGTTGGATAGGAGAAAGCGTTGTGGTACCAAACCTCTAGAATGAGCATTCAAAATCCATTTTTATACAAAAGCATTGCTATATGTTTATTTATAGCAATGCTTTTTGCTTGTGAGGGCAATCTAAAAGAGGTAAAAGAAATGGAAAAAGATTTTCTGGAACCACAGTCCAGGGTTTACGACCTCAATCTCTTTTATACCGATAGTGGAGCGGTAAAGGCCAACTTGAGAAGCCCTGAAATGTTGGATTTTTCAAACAGAAAATTTCCTTTTAGAGAATTTCCCCAAGGCATAGAGCTGGATTTTTTTGAAAAGGATTCGAGTAAAAATACGGTGGTTTCAGATTATGCCATACAATATTTGGAGACTGGCTTGATCGACCTTAGGCAAAATGTAAAAATTGTCACTTCAGACAGTACCATTTTAAGAGGTCCTCAATTGTACTGGGATCAACAGCGGGAGTGGTTGTTCACAGATTACAGTTACGATCTGCAATTGCCAAACGGGGCTAGAAACCAAGGGGAAGGCTTTGATTCTGACCAGAAATTTAGTACTTTCAATTCGAGATCCAATACGGGAATCCAATACATACAAGAGTGATGAAATTTTTTAAATACTTTGAGTTTGCTTATATAGCCTTTGCTGTTTTTTTTATTATCGAAGCCATTCGCGTTTGGGCAGACAGCGAAAGCAGAGCTTACTTATACCTTTTCTTTTCGGCACTAGCCGTGTTTATGTTTTTCTTCAAAAGACGGTTTAGAAAACGAATCGAAAACAAAAATAAGAAGTAATGAGCACAGAGGTTCTGATCATTATTTGCTGTCTTCTTCTCTCAGCCTTTTTTTCTGGTATGGAAATCGCCTTCGTGTCTTCCAACAAAGTTCATATTGAGCTTCAAAAGAATCAAACCGATATCATAGCGAGTGTTCTAAAAACACTCACCAAAAAACCATCAAAGTTTATTGCTACTATGTTGGTTGGTAATAACATTGCCCTGGTGGTGTATGGGTTTTTTATGGGCGATTTAATCATGAACTGGTTTTTGAGTATGCAGCCCGTTCAGAATGAATTTCTGAGTTACCTTATTACCGAGGCCAGCCTGTTTACCCAAACCTTGATTTCAACTTTGGTTATTCTGTTTACTGCAGAATTTCTTCCCAAAGTGTTTTTTCAGATTTATGCCAATGTGCTTCTGAAAGTGTTTAGCGTTCCTGCATTCATTTTCTATTACCTTTTTAGTTTTATTTCCAGTTTCGTGATATGGGTTTCAGACATTATCTTGAAAAAGGTATTTAAAATTGAAGGAGATAAGGTTCAGCTAAACTTTAGTAAAGTTGAGCTAGGCGATTATATCAACGAGCAAATGGAAACGGTCGACTCTAAAGAAGATGTAGATTCTGAGATTCAGATTTTTCAAAATGCCTTACAATTTTCTGAGGTGAAGGCAAGAGAGGTGATGATACCTCGTAACGAAATTGTGGCGGTGGATATTTCGGAAGGGACCAGTAGCCTCACCGACATATTCACAAGAACAGGCCTCTCTAAACTATTGGTTTACAAAGAAAGTAACGATGATATTGTAGGTTATATTCATTCTTTTGAGATGTTTAGACAACCCAAAGACATCAAGAGCATTTTGATGCCAGTAGTCTTTGTTCCAGAGACTATGCTAGTCAAAGAAATCTTGAACATTCTTATCAAAAAGGGTAAAAGCATAGCGGTGGTTGTCGATGAGTATGGTGGGACAAGTGGAATGATGACCGTAGAAGACATCGTGGAAGAATTGTTTGGAGAAATTCAAGACGAGCACGATTCAGTCATTCTGGTCGAAGAAATCATCAGAGAAAATGTCTATAAATTTTCAGCAAGGCTGGATGTAGATTACATCAATGAAAGGTATGACATCCATTTGCCAGAAAACGAAAATTATGAAACTCTAGGAGGAATGATCGTGAACACCACGGAAGAAATTCCAGAAGTTGGAGAAGAAGTGATTATCGATCAATTCAAGATTAAAATTCTAGAAGCTTCCAACAAAAAAATTGAGTTAGTCTCTATCAAGGTTTATAGTGATGATTAAGCTTTTTGATGGCTTCAGCAGAGGTTGATTTTCGTAGCTTTTACCTCGCAACAAAACGAATTAAATATTTTGAACAACAAGGTTTTATATATGGGCTAATTATCTTATTTTCGCCCCCTATATTTCTTAAAATATCCTAAAATGGCAATACTTAGTAAAATTAGAGAACGCACAGTTTTCCTTATAGTCATCATAGCATTAGCTTTATTTGCTTTTGTTCTTACAGACTTATTTAGAAACGGTGGTTTTTCAGCAGATAAAGCATCTACAGCTGTAGGTGTGATTGGTGATGAAGAAATCGGTAGAGAGCAATTTGCCGCAGAAGTTGAAAATATTGTTCAGCAAAGCCAAGGAAGAGTAAGTACAATGCAAGCTGCTAATCAAGCCTGGGAAAACAACCTGCGTAGAACTTTACTTAAGCAAGAATTCGAAAAGCTAGGACTTGAAGTGGGCGCCGATCAAATTACGGATGCTATGGCAGAGCAATTGGCTGGAGACCCAAGGTTTTCTAATGAAGCTGGTTTTTTTGACGAAGCAAAGCTAAAGCAGTTTATCGCTGAGTTGAAAGTGACCTCACCTGAGCAATATCAACAATGGGTGAATTTTGAAAAGTCGATGGAAGTCAATGCCAAATCCCAACTTTACTTCAATATGGTAAAAGCTGGTGTGAAAGCTACTCTTCTTGAAGGACAACAAGTTTATCATCAAGAAAATGACAATCTTACTTTTGAATTTGTAAAGATTCCTTTTGATACTGCCGAAGAAATTGAAATTTCAAAATCTGATATCAAAAGTTATATCAACGAGCATAAAGAACGTTTTCAACAAGAGGCTAAAAGAGATTTAGAATATGTGTCTTTTGAAGAAAAAGCTTCAGATGAAGATAATCAGGCGGTTTTAGCTGAAATGGAAAAACTGAATTCTGGAGATACTGAAAACTTCAAAACCACTGAAAATGTTGAAGAATTCATAGCAGTAAATTCAGAAACACCATACAACGATATTTACACTTTTGAATACAACATGAAAGGGGAGTTTGCTCAGGATATTCTTGGTCTTGATGTCAACGAAGTTTACGGTCCTTACTTTGAAAACGAAAGCTACAAGTTGACAAAAATGCTTGAGCGTACACAAAAACCAGATTCTGTAAAAACAAGCCATATTCTTGTAACTTACGATGGCACCAGAGTAGACGGGTCTGTCACCAGAACTAAAGAAGAAGCGAAAAGCCTAGCCGATAGCATCAACACTATTGTGAAATCAAATTCAGATAAATTTGAAGAATTGGCATCTGAATTTTCTTCGGATCGTCAAAGTGCTGAAAACGGTGGAGATTTAAATTGGATTACCTACGGAGCTTTAGTTCCAGCCTTCAATGACTATGTTTTTGAAGAAGCTAGAGTAAACAGTTACGGTGTAGTTGAAACAGATTTTGGTTACCACGTGATTTACGTTGAAGAAAGAACCTCTCCAAAAGAAGTTGTGAAATTGGCTACTGTTACCAAAAGAGTTGAGCCATCTGAGAAAACCCTTAATGAGCTTTACCGTTCTGCAAGTAAATTTGAGCTTGCTGCAAAAGAAAACGACTTCCGTGAAGAAGCAGATACGATAGGAAAAACTGTAAAGCCAGTGATTGGCATCAACAAACTGGATGAGACCATTCCAGGTGTTGGAAGACAAAGACCTATTGTGAAATGGGCTTTCGAAGACGAAACTAAGGTTGGTGACGTCAAAAGCTTCGACACTGGAAACGGGTATATTGTTGCCAGAGTAACCAAAAAGACTAAAAAAGGTGTAAAGACTCCAGAAGAAGCTTCTGCAGTAGTGACTCCAATCTTGAAAAAGCGTAAGCAAGCCGAGAAAATCATGTCTCAGATCCAAGGAAATGATCTAGATGCTGTAGCTTCAAATTTTGGACAAAGCAAACAGAGAGCAACATCCATCAATATGAGCAATCCAATTATTCCAGGTGGAGGTAGAGAGCCAAAAATTGTTGGTGCTGCATTTGCAATGGAAGTAGGAGACGTTTCCAAACCACTAGAAGGAGCGACCGGAGTTTATATGATAAAACTTTTGGAGAAGAACAAAGCAGAGCAATTACCTTCTTACCGTTCTATCGCTAAAGAAGAAACAGATAAAAGAACTCGTTCTTTGATGAATCCAAGAACAAGCCCAATTATCGAAGCTTTAAAAAACAGTAAAGACATCGAAGATAATCGTCATTTGATATATTAATTAAACTCGATTATATTTCAAAAAAGCCCTTCAGTTCTAGCTGAAGGGCTTTTTTTATAACGACATCTCTTGGTAGCTGAGAATTGTATTGTATCCTTTATTTATGAAGTAAGCAGATGGATCTGCCTTACATAGCACCATAATAAAATCACCACCCCAGGCTCCAAGGCTTTTTATACCTCCATCAAAATCTGAAAACCACTGAGATTTTACCGTTTCTATTCTAAGGATTTCTGATAAAATCTGTTCGTGTCTTGCCATCAATTCTTGAGCGCTTTCTAGTGAGCCTGCTTCTTGAAAAGCCTTCGTAATTGAGTTTATTTCTGAAATAGATTTTTGTAAGTCTATTGGCTTAACTGCCTTATAGTTTGAAATAGCTTCTCTGCTGTTTTGTTTTTGTTCCAAATGGACAAAGAAGATGAAGGGTTTTAAATGGTTTGGGATTTGGGCTTCGTCAAGTTTAGGATTATCATTATCTATTTGATAGACCACTGCTCCTGATGCTTCTGCACAGGCAATATCGTATCCACTTCCCCCAAAGGTGTTGGCCAATAATTTATAGGGATTCACATCAGCCCATTTGGCTAGATTGGCGATAAGTGTAGAAGAAGTACCAAGCCCCCAATTTTTTGGAAATTCTAGCCTAGTTTTGAAATTATAGTTCTGGGTGAATGCTTTAGGATTGAGAAGATAAGCTTCTCTGAGGATCTGAAAAAGTCGCTTTTCGACATCGTCTTTGCCTTCTATTTTATGTTTAACGACTTGGTCGAGATCAAAATGCAATTTCAGCCAGGTTTTGTTTTGATGATCAAAGCTATGCCATGTGGAAATACTATCTCCTGTTGGAGTTACTTCTAAATGCTGCCCGTATTGACATGGAATAGCCAGTGCTTTCGCGCCATCCAAAACCAGATATTCTCCTGTAAGGAGAAGCTTTCCATGGCTGTAATACTTTTGAGTTTCCACTAAGACCTCATTTTTTCTAGTAAATTAATCACTTCGGAATGAGTTACTGTGTGTGTTTTAAAATATTCAATAGCCTCTGCCCTTTCCTTTTCGTTAGCATCAAATTGATTAAGAATATTCATCAGATGCATCTTCATATGCCCTTTTTGAATTCCTGTAGTGACTAAGGAGTTAACGGCTGCAAAATTTTGAGCAAGTCCTGCAACTGCTGTAATTCTCATGAGCTGTTCTGCAGAAGGATGGTTCAGCATGGCAAGTGACAATTTCACCAATGGATGTAGACTAGTAAGCCCTCCAATCGTTCCTAAAGCTAATGGGACTTCAATCCAAAATTTGAATTCTCCTTCCTCAACCTTTACGTGGGTTAAACTGCTGTATTGCCCTTCCCGGGCAGCATAGGCATGAACGCCAGCTTCCACGGCTCTAAAGTCGTTTCCTGTTGCCAAGACGACGGCATCAATACCATTCATAATACCTTTATTATGCGTAACAGCGCGATAGGGTTCTATTTGTGCAATTTTGATAGCTTGAGAAAACTTTCTTATAAATCTTTGAGCCTCTTCTCCTGTTTCGCCAAGTTCTGATACAGGGCAGGAAACTTCAGCTCTTACCAAACACTCTGGGACGTAATTAGATAAAATGCACATGATGACTTCAGGGAAAGTACCTTCAGAAGTGAACTCTTGATGTGTTTTTGCTTCAGACTCCAGAGTTTGTCCAAATTGCTCTAAACAGGAGTTGATGAAATTTGCTCCCATAGCATCCACTGTCTCAAACGTACAATAGAGTTGGTAGTAATTTTCAAGCGAATCGGTTTTGTTGATAAGCTGAATATCTTTAATCCCTCCCCCTCTTTTTTTCATATTCTTGGTAAGAGAAGCGGTATCGGTGAGCATCTGAGGCTTTATGTTTTCAAAAAAGTTTTCAAGATGTTGTACGTTACCAGAGAAATTAAAATGCACATGCCCCACTTTGGTGGTCCCAACAATTTCAGTTTTGAAACCGCCTTTATTCAACCAAAACTTTGCTGCTTTACTAGCGGCAGCAATAACAGAGCTTTCTTCTATAGCCATTGGGATGGCATACAGCTTACCATCTATTTTAAAATTGGGAGCAACTCCAAGCGGTAGATAATAATTGGAAATGGTATTTTCGGTAAACTCATCGTGAAGCTTTTGAAGCGCATTGTTTGAGTTCCAGTATTGCTTAATTATAGTTTCCGCTTGAGGATAATTGGATAAATAATGAGTAGTGATCCAATCTATTTTTTCTGTTTTGGTCAACTTGGAGAAGCCAGAGATTTGAGACATTTGAATTCTTTAAATAATTGAATGACAAAGATACACTTCATATCTTATCAATGACTTTGTAGATGCCCTTCTATTTTTCTGTAATAAAACGATATCAATTTAAACGAAAGTCTTACCAAATCTAAGCTGAATTGGAGTTTTAATAAAAAAAGTAAGTGTTTTTTGGTGTTTTTTTAGTAAAATTGATCTCCAAAATAAATACCATGAAAAGCCATAAAATTATATTAAGCTTATTTGTCATTTTTTTCATCAATGCATTAGTTTCCCTTCATGCACAAACCAAGGATATCACCCTGGAAGAGATATGGAGTGGTGAGTTTAGTCAGGAGCGGATGCAAAGCTTGCAGTCGCTTAAAGATGGTAAATCTTATATAGTTCAAGACTATGACCGGACCAATCAGGAAATGAAAGTCGATATTTTCAGTTATAAAACCGGAGAGAAAAAAGGGACGCTTATTAGTAGTAAAGCGATTCCAGGTTTATCTGTGTTTCAAACTTTTGAGTTGAGTAAAGATGAAACTAAAGTTATTTTAGGAACCGAAGTCGAATCTATTTTTAGAAGATCTACTCGAGGTGTGTTTTATGTTTACGATTTAAAAACTAAAAAGTTGACCAAAATTGATGATCATAAAATTCAATCCCCTACATTTTCACCTAATGCAACTAAAGTAGGCTTCGTTAAAGACAACAATATTTTTTATAAAGATCTTGAAACAAATTCTGCAGTAAAAGTAACTACAGATGGGGTTAAGAATAAAATTATAAACGGAGTTACAGACTGGGTTTACGAAGAGGAATTTGCTTTTGTTAGAGCTTTTGAATGGAATCCCAGTGGAACTAAAATAGCGTATTTAAAGTTTGATGAAAGTGATGTGCCTGAGTTTTCTATGGACTTATACGGCTCTTATGGTCAGGATTTGTATCCTTCCCAAGAGGTGTTTAAATATCCAAAAGCTGGTGAGGAAAACGCAAAAGTAAGTCTTCATTTGTACGATCTGGATACAAATACAAACTCCAAAATAGAATTGGGTGAATATGAATACTTGCCAAGGTTAAACTGGACTCAGGATGAAAACTTATTTAGTGTTCAGAGTTTGAATAGATATCAAAATGAGTTGAAACTTTATCTTGTCAGTGCAGAAACCAAAGAACCTAAGCTTATTCTTACCGAAAAGGATAATGCTTACGTGGATGTGACAAATGACCTAACTTTCCTAAATAATAACAGCTTCATCTGGACTAGCGAAAAAGACGGCTGGAAGCATATTTACCATTATGCTGAAGATGGAAATCTGATTAATCAGGTGACCAGTGGTGCCTGGGAAGTCACCAATTATTACGGCTTCGATGATACATCTGGAAGAATTTACTTCCAAAGTACAGAAAACGGTAGCGTCAACAGAGATGTGTATTCAGTGTTGGCGAATGGTAAAAACAAACTAAGACTTACCCGAAAAACGGGGACACACCGCGCCGATTTTAGCGCAGACTTCACCTATTTCGTCAATACGTTTACCAATACAAAAACACCAGCGGTGTATACACTACATAAAGCTACCAACGGTGAGCTTGTAAGAGAAATCAAAGACAATTCAGCTTTGCTAGATAAGCTGGATAACTATAATTTATCTTCCAAAGAGCTTTCTACAATAGAGGTGAATGGGAATGAATTGAACACCTGGATGATAAAACCACCAAATTTTAATCCTGAAAACACTTACCCTTTACTGATGTTTCAATACTCAGGGCCTGGCTCACAGTCGGTTTCCAATACCTTTTTCGGAACCAATGACTACTGGTATCAGATGCTAGCTCAGCAAGGTTATATCGTAGCCTGCGTGGATGGCCGAGGAACAGGTTATAAAGGTAGAGATTTTAAAAAAGTGACTCAAAAGGAATTGGGTAAATATGAATTGGAAGATCAGATTTCAGCAGCAAAGCTCTTTGGTCAAAAAGAATTTATAGATGCCGATAGAATTGGGATCTGGGGATGGAGTTACGGCGGCTTTATGGCTTCCAACGCTATGTTCCAGGCCAATGACGTCTTTAAGGCTGCTATTGCTGTAGCACCAGTGACTAGCTGGAGATTTTATGATACTGTTTATACCGAGCGCTACATGACTACGCCACAGGAGAATCCTTCTGGCTACGATGATAACTCTCCAATATCTCACGTTGATAAATTTGATACTGGGAATTACCTATTGGTTCATGGGAGTGCAGACGATAATGTGCACGTCCAGAATACCATGCAACTCATTGAGGCTTTGGTTCAAGCCAATAAGCAATTTGACTGGAGAATCTATCCAGACAAAAATCATGGAATTTATGGAGGAAATACCCGTCTCCACCTCTACACCTTAATGACCAATTTTATTAAAGAAAACCTATAGACCCTATGGAAGCCACAGTTAAACCAGCATACCAAAAAGAATTATTTGGCCATCCAGCAGGTCTTTATATTTTGTTTTTTACAGAATTATGGGAGCGTTTTTCCTACTACGGCATGCGCGCCATTCTTACGTTATACATGCTTGCCAAAGTTAGTTCCGATAATCCAGGTCTGGGTTGGGAAGAAGGCAAAGCACTTGCCACTTATGGATGGTATACAATGCTTGTTTACGTAGTGTCTATTCCTGGTGGAATTATAGCCGATAAGATACTAGGTCAAAAAAAATCAGTGATGATTGGTGGCTGGTTACTGGTAGCTGGTCACGGCGTGCTCTCCATTGAGCAAGACTGGGCCTTTTTTAGCGGACTTCTTTTGATCGTTTTGGGAGTGGGAATGTTGAAACCAAACATTTCTACCATGGTTGGTGGTCTTTATAAAGAAGGCGATCCAAGACGAGACAAAGGCTTTTCCATATTTTATATCGGTATAAACGTTGGTGCTGCAGTAGCTGCTATTTTGGTGGGCTTAGTAGCCAAAGAATATGGCTGGCATTATGGATTTGGCTTGGCGGCTATAGGAATGGTTCTTGGTCAATTGGTCTATATTTTTGGGCAGAGGTACCTTACTCATGTTGGAAATAAACCTAGTAGTTTGATGGATACTGAAGAGCCTTCAGTTTCTATTAAAGAGATTTTCCAAAGAATGCTTTCTACCAAAAAATCTCTAGCAGTTCTTGTCTTACTTATAGCGATTTCTTTTGTGGTTCCTATTCAATTTATGGAAACAGAAGTATCTGCCTATATCGTCTTTTTTATTTTCCTTTCGGTGGTAGTAGGATTTATGATGACGGTTTATGAAGATTTGAATGGGAAAGTGGAAAAGGATAGATTCATTGTACTGTTGCTTTCATTCTTAATTGTGATTGTATTCTGGGGAGCTTTTGAACAAGCAGGAG
>CAZOAD010000018.1:0-19440 GCA_964577705.1 uncultured Mesohalobacter sp. | reverse complement strand
TGCCTGCAGCGTTTTTTCAATCTTTGAACCCCACCTATATTATCATTTTTGGTATCCCAGTAGCTGGATTTTGGGCCTGGATGAAGCGTAATGGTAAAGAAGCCTCTTCTATTTTTAAAATGGCCATAGGGGTTATCATCATGGGATTAGGTTTTGTATTCATGGTATTTGCGACTATGGATTATGAAGCTAATGGGGAATCTGCGATTTACTGGCTTATTTTTGCTTATTTGCTCCATACTATTGGTGAGCTTTCCGCTTCTCCGGTAGCCCTCTCATTTATCACTAAATTGGCCCCTTTGCGTTATGGAGCCCTTATGATGGGTCTTTATTTTGCAGCTACAGGCTTAGGTAATAAAGTTGCTGGAATCATAGGGGAGTCTTCTCAGGCAGAACGCATTGAAATAGAACTTAATTCAGATCAAAGTCAGCTCTCTCGTTTCTTTACCAATGAAGACGCTGAAGAAGCCTTTGAAAATAATAAGGCTTTTACTTTAGAAACTCAATTGTACACCGACTCTTCCAACCAGATTGTTTTTGAAGAAGTGAAGACAGGTGAACGCATCAATTCTGTATTTAATTTTGATGGGGAAAATTCTGAAAAGGAATTACTCGAAAGAATTGAGCCTTATAATCCAACAGCAGATGAGAAGTTATTGACTTATCTTAAGTTTGATTATAAAGACGGGAGGTATTTAGGAAGAGTAGATGTAGATCAATTCCAAACCGACTTAGAATTTAAAACCTTTGCCGGTATTATTGCCTTTACAGTGGCCTTTGGAATTTTGGTAATTTTATTATTGAAACCACTGAAACGCTTAACTCATGGTGCTGAGGAAAAAGAAATTGAAGGTCTGGAGGCCGAAGGCTTTGAGATTGCAGATGATGAAGTAAAGTAAAGCTTATGAAGTATATTTATGTAACGATTTTACTCTTTATGGTTCATACCATTCAAGCTCAAATTGAATGGATGACCATGAATGAAGCTTTGAAAGCTCAGGAGAAAGAACCAAAAAAAATATTTGCAGATATTTATACGGATTGGTGTGGGCCTTGCAAACTGATGGATAAGAACACCTTTACAAATCCA
Organism: uncultured Mesohalobacter sp.; assembly: GCA_964577705.1. Classification (GTDB taxonomy): domain Bacteria; phylum Bacteroidota; class Bacteroidia; order Flavobacteriales; family Flavobacteriaceae; genus Psychroflexus. The sequence goes on along the minus strand of CAZOAD010000018.1, from coordinate 18,350 downwards.
GACTTGGTCCAATACGTGAATACTCATTTTTATCCGGTAAAATTTAATGCAGAAGGCACCGAAACCGTCGATTATAAGGGATTTGAATACACCAACCCCAATTATAAGCCAGAGCGAAAAGGAAAGCGAAATGCCCAGCATTTTTTTGCCAATGCTTTAAAAGTTTCAGCCTACCCAACTGTAGTTTTTTTTGATGAAAAGTCCAATGTAATTTCCCCAGTCGTAGGTTATAGAACGGCAGAACAACTGGAGATTTATCTTAAAATGATTGCCACAGATGATTATAAAGAACTGACGACTCAAGAAGCATGGCAAGCTTATCAAGCTGACTTTAAGGGGACTTTCGAAAATTAATTTTTAGAAAAAACAAAAGCTCCGTCTTCCCAGGTAGAGTGAAATTTAACATTGGATTTTATCGCGGAAGTCTTCCAGCGATTCACATCTGTTTTATAATTACTTCCATCAGCAATAATTTGCTTAGGGTTGAGTATTGAAATCACTCTGTCCAGATTAATATCCGGTGAGTTTTTGAGAAGAATGAACTGGGGGTGAAAATTCTGTTTTGGATAGACTGGAATGCTATCGATTACAAACAGGATGCTAGTTTCACTTAATTGATAGATGGATCTAAATTCATTGATATCGATGGAATCAATTCCTTTTAGCAGCTTGTAGTTTTTAATATGATAGGACTTAAGAATGGAATCTTTAGGACGAGTTTCATCACTATACAAGTTCAGAATAGATCCTTTCAAAATACCAAGTTGAGAGTTTCTATAGGTTTGAAAAATAAGCTGTTCTTCCTGTTGACGTTGTTTTTGAATTTCTAAATGAGTGAAAATGATGAAAGCTAAAAGTGACAAATTCAGAAGTGAATAGCTCAATAGTTTTCGCCTTGTATTCCACAGAACAATACTTAACATAAAAAGCAGGCTTGTGATGAGCATTGTTTTGGTAAAGTAAATATCCGAAAAGACAAGGTCTTCTTTGGAAGAAATCCAATTCACAATATCAAGTAAAAAGTCTAACAATTCTCCGTATAAAGTGGTTAAGAAGTCTGGTAACATACCCAAAAGGCTCAGGATTATAATGATAATCCCCCCTGAAAGCAGAACACCTAAGCCTGGTAAAATCAATAAATTGCTTAATATGAAAAGCCCTGGGAATTGGTGAAAATAATAAAGACTTAATGGTAATACTCCCACTTGAGCAGTAAGCGTTACACTTATAATATCCCAAATTTTCTTATCCAACCAGAACCTGGGTTGGTATAGTTTTGAAAATCTAGGTTGTAAAGTAACAATGCTGATCACGGCAAAATAGCTCAATTGAAAACCGACTTGAAGTATTAAGTAGGGATTGAACATCAACAAAAATACAGCGGATAGTGCTAAAGTGTTTATGGCACTTGTCTTTCGTCTGTGGCTGAGCGCAAAACTTAAAAACGAAAACATTACTGCTGCTCTTAAGACAGAGGGCGAGAAGCCCGCTAAAGTTGCAAAGCCCCAAATCCCAATTAAAATGATGGCCTCCCGAATGAATCTACCGTACCTTATTCTAAGCAAGCCTTTAGTTAAAAACCGTAATATAATTAAAATAATTCCTACATGTAAGCCAGAAACAGCAAGAATATGGACCACACCTGCCTTCGAAAACCGATCGTAGGTTTCAGGATCTATATCTTGTTTTTGACCTAAAAGTAAGGCTTGTATAATTCCCATTTGCTCTTTGCTAAAACTGTGCTGATGAAGAGAGCCTTGAATTTTAGTCCTGGCTTGCTCCCCAAAGCTTATGAAGCTAAAGCCAGATTGCTCTTTAACCTTTATTTGATAGGCTTCTGAATTGATGACATGGCTCATCTGTTGTGTAGCCATATAATCTTTGTAATTGAATTGTTGAGGATTTGCTGGGTCTCGGAAGGTGTTCATCTTACCATAACCAGATATTCTAGAATTTGAATTGATTACCAATGGAGAAGAAACAGGAATCTGAAACAGAACTTTACCTTTGGTTGTTTGTCCATTCAATGCAATTAACCTGACTTCAAACTTGTCATTATAAGCATTAGATTTAAGTGGTTTTATAACATCTCCTTCAAAAGTGATGAAAGTACTTTGGGATACACCTTCTTCTAAGAGGTGTGTATAATGCTTTTTTTGGTGCCTTGGTAAGTGAGTTTTAGTGTTGAGAAGACCTAAACTGAAAATGAATAAAAGCGAAATAACTGAAAATACAGATGTCAATTTTGAATGTGATCTAGACACCCAATAGGAAGTAATGAAGAGAAGAAAAAGTGATAAACTTGAATAAAGGTAAATGGAATACTTAAGCTCTAAATTTGTAAATCCTAACCAAATTCCTATAAAGAATACTAAACACACTTGCAATAAAGGAAGGTTAGCATACTTCATGATAGTAGAGTCAAGATTAATAAATCACCCGCCTGCTTTTTACGTAATTCTTTTTCCAATACGGATTATTGATAGATGATATCATAACGCCCTGTGATGTGCTGGAATGAATGAAATCTATCGTTTTATTGGTTTTGTTGACGACTAAACCTACGTGATTTATTCTTCTACCCCGTTTTGAAGTTCTAAAGAAAACGAGATCTCCAACTTCTACCTGCTTGAGGTTAACCTTAGTGCCAATTTTTGACATTTGTTGGGTTGTCCTGGGGATTTCAATTCCATACCTTGAAAAGGAAAGCTGAAGTAATCCTGAACAATCGATACCAGACGGATCCATTCCTCCATATTTGTAAGGAGTACCAAGATAAGTTTTAGAATAATTTACAATACTCGTTACTGTATTAGCTCTTTCGATTTTTGCTTGTTTTGCTCTTTTAGAACTACCACAAGAAGTAAGTGCTAAAGCAAAAGCACATAAAAAAAGCTTTAAACCGTATGATTTTAGATGACTACTTATTGCCAAAACTTCCAAGTTTTCTTTTGTTTTTGATTTTCTCCATATCCATACCCATATCCATAATTATAGGCATTTATTCCGTTTTCATCTAGCCCATTGATCACAATTCCCATGTTGACTAGCTTCTTTTGCTCTTGTATATCACGTATATGAGGTAATAACCTGGTGTCTGTATATCCAGCTCTTGTGATATATAAGGTAATATCTGCATATTTTGAGATAAGAATTGTATCCGTCACTAAAATCGTTGGAGCAGTATCAATAATCACATAATCGTAGCGATGCTTTGCTTCTTCAAGCAATTGCTTAAACTTCGAACTCATCAACATTTCAGCAGGATTTGGGGGGATATCTCCAGAGAGGACAACGTCTAAGTCTAAGTTTTCAATTGAATTTTTGATAATCAATTCGTCAAAAGAAATGCTATCATCGTAAAGGTAATTTGAAACCCCGGCACGTTCCTTTCTTAAATTGAGGTAATTATGTATTTGTGGATTTCTTAGGTCACAACCTATCAATAATACCTTCTTCTTGGCAGCCACAAGGGATGAAGCTAAGTTGACCGCTACAAATGTTTTTCCTTCGCCTTTGGTTGTTGAGGTCACGAATACAACTTCAGAATCTGTTGTTGAGCCTTGCTCTTTCTTCAGGCTCATAAAGTTGAGGTTGGTTCTCATAATCCTAAAGGATTCTGCAACCGAAGACCTGTCGTTTGGTAAAATAACTTTATTCTCTTTCTCTTGGTGTTGAGGAACTTCAGCAACAATCGGCATATTTGGTAGAAAGGCTCTTATTTGGTCTTTGGTTTTGATCTTTGTATCAAATAAAAAAACTATGTAAAGCACACCAAAAGGAACCACAAGGCCTATAACCAAACTAGAAAGCAGTATGATTTGTGACTTTGGGCTTACAGGAGTTGGTTGAGTGTAAGCATAATCTACAACCTTTATTATTGGAGCTGTAATAGCATAGGAAAGGGCTGCTTCTTCTCTTTTCTGAAGTAAAAATAAATATAACTTCTCTTTTACTGCCTGTTGGCGTTTTATGTTTCTTATCTCTTTCTCCTGTTCCGGGAGTTTCCCTATAGTTGAGTCAAATTCACGTTCTCTTCGTCTCACTTCTTTGAGAGAATATTCCAAGCTACTGATGTAGTTATTAATGGTATTCAGAATGTTTTTTCTTAATTGACCAATAAGCTTTTCCGCCTCCTTAACCGCTGGATTTTCTAGTGTGGATGAAATAAGTAAACGCTCTCTTTCAAGGATTTTTTCATTATAAGTCTGAGTGAAACTGTTGATGTTGTCATTATCAATGCCTATTCTGGCTGGAAGAAGTTCATATTCATCTTGTTTCAAAAGTTCTTCCTTAAAATCTTTAGTCAATGACAATTGATTGCTTAATTCAAACACACGTAATTCTGCCTCAGTGCTTTTACCAAATAAAGCGGTAGCATTATTTTCGATTTCAATGATATCGTTATTACTCTTATAAGAAGCAAGTCCTCCTTCTACGGTATCCAGTTCACTCACCAGAAACTCGAGACGTTCTATAACAAACTCCTCGGTTCTTTTCGCAACCAATCGGTTATCGTCGATACCATCTGCATTAAATTGATCGATAAGGGCATTCAGAATGGCCTCATTTTTTGATTTGTTTTGACCTTTTATAGAAATGTCTAAAATCTCACTTCTGTCACCGAGAGGTTCAACACTTACCTTATTGGTAAGCGAACTTACAGCCTGAGATAAAGAACGAAAACTGAAGTTGAAAGTAGATCCTTGTAGCTGGGTTATATCTCCATTATAATCTGGATTAAAATTAAGGATTAGAGGATAACCTTCCACATTCATGGGTTCTCCGACTGTAAATTTTTCTGAAAAATTGGTCTCTGAATTTTTAATTTCGAAATTGTTCAGAGATTCGAATTCAACGGTATAAAAAGGAGTTCCAGTATCATACACAGAATCATTCTCTATCCATGAGACTTTAAAAGGTCTCTCATCTTCCCAGATTTCTGAACTTTTAAAATTACCAGATTTAAAATAGCTACTAGTCAAATCTAGTGTTTCAACTACCTTGGTTGATATCCTTCTAGATTTTAAAACACTTCTTTCATTTTCTAAGTTGACCTTGCTCATATCGATTAATGGAGATCCGCCACTTAAGCCTGAAAGATCAAGACCACTTTGGTCTTTAAGAATTTTTACCTGAGCATTGGTTTGATAAATAGTAGTTGAATAACGTAAATAAATGAAGGCAATAGATATTGAGATGATAAGACAAACAATAAACCAAGGCCAATACTTTAAATATTGAAGCACAATTTTTTTGAGGTCTTCGCTATTGTCTTCTGGAGTTGATGCTGAATTGAGGTGTGAGGCTTGGTTTTCCATAAAAGAGTGTTTATCGCGCAAGTAAAACTATAGCAGAAAATATAATAGAAACAACAGAAAGCAAGGTCCCAACATTACCCACAAATCCAGCAGACTTAACTCTTGGATTATTTGGTTCAACGTATATAATGTCATTAGGCTTTATAAAAAAATATTCGGTGTTTACCCAATCGGTTTGGGTAAGGTCAATTCGCTTCACTTCCCTTTTCTCGCCTTCTTGACGAAAAATTATGACATTCTCTCTTTTCCCGTTGATAGTCAAATCTCCTGCCAGACCGAGAGCCTGAGGTAAAGTCATATTTTCTTCGATGATTTCGAAAGTACCTGGTTGCCTTACCTCGCCTTGTACAGTAAATTTATAATTTATAATTCTAACATTAACGGTAGGGTTTTTTATGTAAACGGATAGCCTTTCCTCAAGTATGTCTTGGATCTCCTGAGTAGTTTTTCCCAAAACTAGGATTTTTCCAAGTTGGGGAAAATTGATTTCTCCATCACTATTTACCAGATATCCTGTCAATTTTAAAAGTTCCACTTGACGAGGTTGCATTGATGTATTCTCTCCGGTATTAAAATTAAAGGGTAAAACGCTTTCAGGATTTAATGCAGCCGTAGAGATATTTAAGATATCGTTGATTTGTATTTTTGGATGAGAATTGATAGATGAAATTGGAGAAAATTCCCTCGTATCAATATCTTGATAATAAACGATTTCCTGTCTTGTAGAGCAGCTCATCGTTACAAGAATCAAAAAAAATAGGATGAATTGTTTCATTAAAATTTTGTTAATCAAATTTAATACAAATTAGCGCATTTTTTATTCAAAAGAAAAGTCTTTTAGTTCAAAAGTATTTCTGCAACTAATAAAATCTAGGATAGAGCAATAATAATAAACACAAGTCACGATTAATTCTTAAATTTGTTAACTTTTTGGTGTTTAACCAATAGCCATGAAACTTATCCTGTCACTTAAGCGTTTCAGCTTGAAAATTTTAAAAAGATTGGCGCGTCACTACGTGCCAAGAGTGGTTATACTTTTTATTGATATATGCATTTCTATAGTATCGGCACAATTCACTTTTTTTCTGATTTCATCAGTCAGTGAGGGAAAGCTTAAATTCATCCATCTCAATTGGGAGTTTGTATCTCTGGTTTCAATTCAGATCTTATTTTTTCTAATTTTTAGGTCCTACTCTGGAATTGTAAGGTATACAGGTTTTAAAGACTCTATAAAACAGCTTCAAACCATCATAACCACCGTTGCGTTTCTTATCATCATAAATGAAGTTATTTACACTACTTATCAAACCAAAATATTCGTCAACGGTGGAGCCATCATATACGGTTTTATTGCTTTTTCAATGCTATTCCTGTTTCGAGTTATTGTAAAAAGAGCCTATCAACTCATCCATACCGATTCTTCTTCGACAAAAGCTTATTTACTTGGAACTAGTCTTACCGATGTTGCTCTAGCAGAAAGTATTATTTCAGACTCAAGAACCAGTTTTGATATTGTTGGTTTTATAAGTGAAATTAGCAAACTAAAAAGAACACGAATTCTTACATTACCAATAGTTACCTTAGAACAGCTAACCCACAAAAAGATCAGAGGAGGAACTTCTGTCATTGTCTCAAGTCAAAAACTAAGAGAATTGGCAATTGCAGATTCGGATATTTTAAACCAGCTATTAGAGTTAAATCTTAAAATCTATAAATTACCAGACCTGCAAGACTGGAGTGGAGACTCAATTTCTGCTGAAATAAAAAAAGTTAACCTCGAGGATCTGCTCCAAAGAACACCCATTAAACTTCAGCGAGAAAAACTAAGATCTATTTATGAGGGTAAAGTGATTTTGGTCACTGGAGCCGCTGGTTCTATTGGAAGTGATATTGTAAGACAACTGATTCGCTTTAAACCTAAAACCATACTCATGCTGGACCAGGCAGAAACGCCATTACATCACATGAGTGTAGAGCTGGAGTCCAATTATCCAAATTTAAATTTTGAAAAAATCATAGCCAACGTTAGGAATTACAAACGTTTAGAAGCTATATTCGATCATTTCCAGCCAGATGTAGTCTTCCACGGTGCGGCTTACAAGCATGTTCCTATGATGGAAGCCAATCCAATTGAAGCTTTGGATGTGAATTTTATGGGAACCAAAAACTTGTCTGACTTAGCAGTCCAGTTCAAGGTCAATAGATTTGTTTTTGTCTCTACAGATAAAGCTGTGAACCCAACAAACATCATGGGTGCTTCCAAGCGAAGTGCAGAAATCTATTTACAGTCAATCGCTAGAGATAAGTCCATCTCGACCAGATTTATCACCACCAGATTTGGGAATGTTCTCGGATCCAATGGTTCTGTAATTCCACATTTTCGAGAACAAATAGAAAAACTGGGCCCAGTAACGGTCACTCATCCGGATATAACCAGATATTTCATGACTATTGATGAAGCATGTCAACTAGTTCTTGAGGCTGGAGCTATGGGTAATGGAGGTGAAATTTATGTATTTGACATGGGAAAACCAGTCAAAATCATAGATCTGGCTAAGCAGATGATTCGGCTTTCTGGATTTATTCCATTTGAAGATATAGATATCGTATATACTGGCTTAAGACCAGGCGAAAAACTTTATGAAGAATTATTGGCCGATAAGGAAAACACCCTGCCAACTCATCATCAAAAGATATTAATTGCTAAAGCGAGTTATAATTTTGACAGCGAAAAATTGATTTTATTAAGTCATCTTCAAAATCAGATTTCTAACAATAATGTTTTAAAATCCATAGAACTTCTCAAAGAGCTAGTGCCAGAATTTATTCCACTAACCGAAATCCAGCGTCAAAAAAATGCCATTTAAGTTAAGACTCTAGCTGACGACTTACCTGCGCATTAACCCATGCCAAAAAGTCTTCATCCTCTTTGCTAAAAGCATTTTTGGTATGAGAATCAATATCAATCTGCCCAATATTTTCGCCGTTTACAAATAATGGGATCACCACTTCGGACTTGACGTTGATACTGCAGGCGATATAATTATCTTGAGCAGTCACATCATCGACCACAAAGTTTTGATTGGATTCTGCTACCTGCCCGCATATGCCTTTTCCAAAAGGGATAATGGTGTGATCTGTAGGTTCTCCAGCAAAAGCTTTCAAAATGAGTTCTCGCTTATCACCATTTTTGAAATAGAAACCAACCCAATCATACCTATCAACTGAGGTTTGAAGCAGCTCACATATTTCGGTCAACCTATGGTTGATGTCTAAATTCTTTTGAGAAATTATCTTTTCAATTTCTGGCTTTAAATTCTCGAAACTCATCCTATTACAATTTTGAGCAAAAGTATTTATTATAAAAGCATTTCAGATAGGCCATTTTCTATAAATTTGTTAAATATTTTCAAATTATCCTGTAGCATAAGCTCCAGGTAGAAATTTGAAATTTAGATCAATACACTTGGAAATTTTAAAAAAAAATAAAGCGGTCATTAAGTTTCTAGGAATCTTCTTTGGAACTTACATCGTACTTACCCTTGTCTATCAATTTTACTTAGCTAATGCAGAGTCAGACGTATATTTTCCAGAACCTATCACTCACGTTGTAGCTTTACAAACTGAAAGTTTGATCAGTTTCATTGGCTACGAAACCAAGATTATCCCTAGTCATTATGACCCTTCCATGCGCATAGGAATCAATGGGGATTATCTGGTGAGAGTTGTAGAAGGCTGTAATGCAATGAGTGTCATTATTCTTTTTTTATCCTTTGTTCTGGCCTTCAAAAAAGACTGGAGAACCACCATTTTATTCATTTTTGCTGGAAGTGTTTTGATCTACGCCTTTAATATTTTGCGTATTGCCTTACTCACTATTGGTATTTATGAAATCCCTAAATATCAGGAGTTTATGCACGGAACACTGTTTCCTGTCTTTATTTACGGCTTTGTTTTTCTGCTTTGGATTTTTTGGATCAAATCTTATAAAACCAACCAAAAACCAGTCGATGAATAAGTACGTAAGATTCGGGTTGATAGGCTTACTTATCCTTGGATTAATTCTCGTTCGCTATTTTGAGCATGAGCTTTTCTCAGATGCTTTGCTAGAGTTTTATAAAACAGAATTTAGCTATGCTGAAGCTCCAGAATTCAATACTCTGGATGTGATTGCCAATACTAGCCTTAGATTCCTCTTAAATACTGTAATTTCTCTGGCTATCATTTGGTTTGCCTTCCCTTCAAAGAAAACGCTTTTATTTTCTATTGCATTTTATGGATTTGCTTATCTAGTTTTGATTTCAATACTTTGGTTCTTTATAGCAGATATGAAAACTGAAAATTACCTTATTATTTTTTACATCAGACGATTTTTGATCCAACCCATCTTTCTATTAATTTTATTACCAGCCTTTTACTATCAAAAGAAAAACGCCATAGAAAAATAATTGCTTACTTTTGTAATGTGAAATCAATTATTTCAAAAATAGTATCGCTCTCATTAGCACTTCTTGTGTTGTTTTCTACTATGTCTTTCACAGTAGGAGTCCACTATTGTGGAAACATAATGATGGACAAGGCTATTTTGTCTCCAGCACAATCTTGTAATATGCATCAGGAAATGTCTTCAGACGAAAAATCTGATTGCTGTGATGACGAGGTCGAAATTATAGAAGGTCAAGATATTCTTCAGTTTTCTAAAGCTGAATTTGATCTCGACATCCCTTTGAAATTTGCGATATTCAGTTTGATACACTTTAGTTCACCTGAGTTTTTTGCTAGAGAAACGGTTTCAACTAAAGTTTACGACCCACCTTTATATCACCGGGACTTTCAAATTCTACACCAAGTATTCCTTATTTGATCCATTAAAATGTACTGCCTAGATTTCAACTGAATCCGTTCAGACTAGAAATCAAAATCTGTGTGTGCATATGTTTTAATATCAAATACCTATGTTGAATAAAATGATTAAGTTTTTTTTGAATCAGCGACTGGTGTCGTTTATCCTTTTAGCGGCTATTGTGATTGGTGGGTTGATGGTTTCTCCTTTCCAGTGGGCAGACGATCTGCTACCCCGAGATCCAATTCCTGTAGATGCGATTCCTAATACGGGAGCCAATCAGCAAATCGTGTTTACAGAATGGCCGGGACGTTCTCCGCAGGACATCGATGACCAAATCACCTATCCGCTGACGACTTATTTACTAGGATTACCTGGTGTGGAATCGGTGCGAAGTAATTCTATGTTTGGATTCTCCAGCATCTACATCATTTTTGAAGAGGGCGTGGAGTTCTACTGGTCGCGTTCACGTATACTGGAGAAACTCAGCTCCATTCCCCAAGGACTTTTGCCTGCCGAAGCTAAGCCTACTTTAGGACCAGACGCTACAGCGCTTGGACAGGTATTTTGGTACACACTTGAACCAAGGGATAATAATAATGAGCCTACTGGCGGCTGGAATCTTGATGAAATAAGAAGTGTACAGGATTTCTATGTAAAATACGGATTAAGCAGTACCAAAGGAATTTCAGAAGTCGCTTCCATCGGTGGATTTGTGAAGGAATATCAGATTGATGTGAATCCCGATGCCCTCAAATCCTATGGTATATCCTTAATGCAAGTAGCCAAAGCGGTGAAGGAAAGCAATCGAGATGTAGGTGCCAAAACACTTGAAATTAATCAAGTGGAATATATTGTAAGAGGTTTGGGGTATCTAGAAAACCTCGAAGATTTTGAGTCTATTGTAGTCGATGAGTATCAGAATACCCCTGTTTATTTGAAAGATGTGGCCAAAATCAAAACTGGACCAGCTCAGCGACGTGGAATTCTCGACAAGGCTGGAGCAGATGTGGTTGGTGGAGTAGTGGTTGCCCGTGATGGCTTCAACCCTATGGAAGCTATCGACAACATCAAAGCAAAAATTAAAGAAATCTCCCCTGGATTGCCCAGTAAAACTCTGGCAGACGGAACCGAAAGTCAGTTGAAGTTAGTTCCGTTTTATGACCGATCAGAATTGATTAACGAAACCATTGGAACATTAGAAGAAGCCATCAGTCTTCAATTAATTATCGCCCTTTTAGTGGTGATTATCATTGTTTTCAACTTGAGAGCATCGATCGTGATTTCTGCAGTATTACCTATTTCTGTTTTACTGGTTTTTATAGCGATGAAGCTGTTTAATATCCAGGCCAATATCGTGGCCTTATCTGGTATTGCCATCGCTATCGGGACCATGATCGATCTGGCCATAATCCTTTCTGAAAATGTGTTGAAAAAACTGGAAGAGTCGCCAAATGATTCACTCGTCAAAACTATTTATGAGGGTTCAGCTGAAGTGAGTTCAGCGATTTTGACGGCGGTTTTGACCACCGTCATCAGTTTTGTGCCTGTTTTTGCCCTGGAAGCGGCAGAAGGGAAACTTTTTATTCCGTTAGCCTATACCAAAACCTTTGCGCTCATCGCAGCCTTTTTGGTCACAGTTCTGGTGTTGCCCACCTTGATGTATTGGGTTTTTAAAATTAAAATCAATAAGACCAAAACAGCTTACTATCTCAATGCTTTTCTTGGTTTAATCGGGATTTGGACGATTTTCTATGAGTTCTGGCTAGGCTTATTTATTATTCTTTATACGGTAAGCTATTTCCTTTGCTATCAAAGTTATTCAGAAAAATACAAGCTCAAAAATCTTCACTTTTATGTGCTGGTGGCTGGTGTTTTGGTCTTGCTTTCTAACCTCTGGTTGCCTTTAGGGCCTCAACAATCGATGGTATCTAATATCATTTTTGTAGGGATTTTGGTAGGTATCTTATTGACATTTTATCTTTTGCTTCAAAAGTATTACGCTCAAATTTTGACTTTATTTCTAAAGCATGTCAAGGCGTTTTTAGTCTTGCCAATAATGGCGATTTTTATAGGATTGATGATTTGGCTAGGATTTTCAAGCGTATTTCATTGGCCCAAACAAGCATCTAATACTATTGGTTTTTCGATAGAAGAAACGCGAATTTGGAAGTCGATGGACCAAACTTTTTCTGGCATTGGAAAAGAATTTATGCCGAGTTTGGCCGAAGGTAGTTTTATCTTGATGCCGACGAGCATGACGCATTCGGGTATAGAATTCAATAAAGAGAAGCTTCAGCAAATGGATATGTTGGTGAAGCAGATTCCAGAAGTTGAAACGGTAGTCGGAAAGTTAGGTCGGGTAGAATCGGCCATCGATCCAGCACCCATTTCGATGTTTGAAAACCTGATTACCTATAAAACAGAATTTATTTTAAATGCGGACGGTAAGCGACTGGCCTTCAAAGTGAATGAAGATGGGCACTTCAAAATTCAGGGCTTAAACATCCAGAATGACCAGATTCAAATCACTAAAAATGCTGACGATACAATTTGGTTCGATAATTCTGAATATGTTTTTCTTGATAATTCAGGAAAAGCATTTTCAGATCAAATTCAGTCTGAATTGTTTTATGAAACAGAACACAATTTCAAAGCCTTCATGATTGAAGATGACGATGCCAAAATTACAACCGATCGAAACCCGTCAAATTATGCTTCAAACGGGGATGCGGGCTCCTATGGGCATCAAAGTTTCTGGACCAGATTTGAAAACTATAGAAGATTTTGGAATGAAGTTAGAAGAGATTTTGAAAGAAGTTCCCGATATCAAAAACCAAGCGGTCTTTGCCGATAGAGTCGTGGCAAAACCGTATTTACATTTAGATCTCATTAGAAAAAAATTAGCGAGATATGGATTAAGTATCAACGATGTGCAAGACTACATTTCCATTGCTATTGGCGGACAAACGCTTACTCAAACCGTAGAAGGTCGTGAGCGATATGCCGTTCGCGTTCGGTATCCAAGAGAATTGAGAAACACGCTAGATGCTATAGAAAACATGCTGATTTCAACATCTCCCGTAACGCAAGTTCCTCTGGGAGAGCTTGTTGATATCGAATACGAACGTGGTCCTCAAATGATCAAACGCGAAGATACGTTTTTGAACTCTTATGTCCTTTTCGACCGAGTCGAGGGTGTTGCCGAAGTCACTGCCGTGGAATCGGCAAGAGATGCCATTCTTACTGAAATCAACAACGGCAACTTAAAAGTGCCAAGTGGGGTAAGTTATCGCTTTGCCGGTAGTTTTGAAAATCAGGTCCGTTCTGAAAAGCGTTTGTCTTTGCTTATTCCTGTGGTGTTGGTCGTCATCTTTGTGATTTTATATTTTCAATTTAAGTCTGTACGCATTAGTATGATGGTATTTTCTTCCATCGCTTTAGCGTTTAGCGGTGGATTTATCATGATTTGGTTTTACGGGCAGGATTGGTTTTTAAACTTCAGTTGGTTTGGAGAAAATCTGCGGGATATTTTTCAGTTGAAAACCATCAACTTGAGTGTCGCCGTTTGGGTAGGATTCATCGCTTTATTTGGTATTGCCACCGATGATGCGGTGTTGATGGCGACCTATTTAAAGCAATCTTTCCAAGCCAATCCTACGAAAACCAAAGCAGAGCTGCGAGAAGCGGTGATGGAAGGTGGATTGAAGAGAATCCGACCTGCGGTAATGACTTCGGTGACCACTGTGATTGCCCTTTTACCGGTGCTATCTTCCACAGGTAAAGGCTCAGACATTATGGTGCCCATGGCGATTCCTGCTTTTGGGGGCATGCTGATGGCGAGTTTGACCTATTTCTTACTGCCGATTTTATTTTATATCGTTTACAGCAGGGACTTAAAAAACACCTCTGAAATTGATCTCAACTGAATTTCATAAAAGATACACTTATGTTTAAAACAGCACCTATAAAACCGATTCACAGTTTAACTCAACTAGTCTTAGTTGTTGTTTTGGTTGGCTTTGGTTTCAGCTTAAAGGCGCAGAGCCTTGAAGAATTGAAAACGATCTCAGCTGAAAATAACTTACAACTGAAAGCCCAATACAAAGCTTTCGAAGTGGCATTGGAAGGGGTAACACAAGCCAAATCCTGGCAAGACCCTAACTTGAGTTTTGGGTATTTTATAAGTCCTATCGAAACGCGGGTTGGACCTCAAATTGCTAGATTTTCACTCACGCAAATGCTCCCTTGGTTTGGCACTTACAAAGCTAAAGGGGATATCGCTGCTTTTAGAGCTGAAGCTGAATACGAAACCTTTCAAGATCAAAAATTAAAGTTGTTTTTGGAGGTGGCCAAAATCTATTATGACCTATTGGCCAGCAGGCGTATCGCTGAACTTGAAACCGATCAGCTTAAAATTTTAAATGACTTGAAAGTGAGTGCAGAATCCAGCTACGAAAATAATCAGGCCAATTTGGTAGATGTGTTGAGAGTGGAGCTTCAAATCGAGGAACAGCTGAGTGTGATAGAGGTGTTGAAACAACAAGACCAGGTTCTAGCAACTCGACTTAACCGGCTGATGAACCGACCATTGAACACCCCTTTACTTACTTCTGACGCACTGGATACCCTGGAACAAATAGAATTGGAATTGATGGACTCCATGGCTCTTAACCATCCGCGACTCGAAGCTATTCGTAATCTACAAAAATCCAACAAAGCAGAACGTGTACTGGCCAAAAAACAAAGCCTACCTCAATTTGGGATAGGCCTGGATTATGCCATTATTCAAGATCGCAATGTGATGAATACAGACGCAGGTCAGGATGCGTTTATGCCCATGTTTTCGATGAGTCTGCCCATTTTTGGGAAGAAGAATACATCCAGAAAAAAAGCAGCTTCCCTTAAAGGAGAATCTCTTCAGTTAAAGCTGGCAGATGAAAAAGCAAGTTTGGAAAGTGAAATACAGATCGCTCAATATCAGTATAGCGAACAATTGAGCCTGTTAAAACTCCACGACCAACAAATGGAAAAATTAGACGCGATTTTAGAACTGTCTCTGGTCGCTTTTGCCAGTGCAGAACTCGAAATTGAAGAGTTGTTAAGATTGCAGGAAGAGCATTTGATGCATCATAAAATGAAAATAATAACCTTAGCCGATCTTCAAAAAATCAATGAAACGTTAAGCTACCTCACCTCAAATTCAGATTTATGAAAACACAATACAAATATTATTTAGGATTTTTACTACTATTTATCATAGGTGTAGTAATAGGTGCAACATTTGCAAACGATAATTCGAAAGAAAGACCTCACGATCATGCTCAAAATCTAACTAAGGAACAGGTATGGACCTGTTCGATGCATCCTCAGATTAGAAATGAAGAACCAGGCGATTGCCCTATTTGTGGGATGGACCTCATTCCCACGAGTCAAATGGACGAAACCCTAGACCCAGATGCCATCAAAATGAGTAAAACAGCTCGACAGCTGGCTCAGGTGGAAACCATAGTGGTGGGAAGTCATAATAATTTGTCAAGTTTAAATTTATCAGGTCGCCTGGAAATCAACCAAGATAAAACTTCAGCGATTTCAGCCAATTTTAAAGCCAGGATCGAAAAACTATATGTCAATGAAGAAGGTGAGCAGGTCAATAAGGGGCAGGTGATTGCTGAATTGTATGCGCCAGAAATTCAAGTTTTGAAACAAGAACTGGAACTGGCTACTCGACAGGGAAATGAAATGCTTCTGAAAAGCATCACCAGCAAAATTCAAAATTATGAATTATCGGTCAGGGATGTTCAGGCTCTGGAAGATGGAAAATTGAAGTTGAGAGCATCAAAAACTGGATATGTAAGTGCTTTGAATGTTAAACAAGGTGATAATGTGAATGCTGGTCAAACGCTGTTAAGCATCGCCGATTTATCAAATCTCTGGGCCATTTTAGATGTATATGAAAGCGATTTAAATCGAATTAAAAAAGGCGATGAACTTATCATTAGAATTCCTAATGAAGATAATGTGAAGGGGGAAGTCGTTTTTGTTTCCCCTGTTTTGGACTCCAATTCCAGGTCGGCCAAAGCACGAGTGGTCATTACTAATACGAATCGAAACTTGAAGCCAGGGATTTTTATCACTGCTGAGCTAGGTAATCCTGAATCTAAATCAGCTTCAAGTGAAGCTTTGATGGTCCCAAAGTCTGCTGTACTCTGGACGGGGAAACGCTCGGTGGTTTATCAACAATTAGAAAACGAAAACGGGGTTTATTTTAAAATGATAGAAGTGGAAACAGGCTCTTCATCTTCAGATCATGTCGAAATCCTTTCCGGTTTAGAACCTGGAGATGAGATTGTCTCTCAGGGAGCCTTCAGTGTAGATTCTGAAGCACAATTGGCGGGTAAACCCAGCATGATGAATCCTAAAGAAAAGCCATCTGAAATTCAACTAGCCTCTGAAATCATTTCAAATAAAACAGAGGTGGTGAAGCAACTTATCAATCAATATTCGAGTCTAAAAGATGCTTTGGTGAAAAGCGATTTTAAAGCCTCACGTTCTGCTTACAGCCAAGTGAATGCTCTTCTGCTTCAGCTGAACAGTACTGCTTTTAAGACTTCAAATCAGATTAACAATATTGAAGAATTACGAGAGGAATTTATCCTACTTTCAGAAGCAGTGATTACGATGGCCAAAACCACCAATCCTAGCGATAACACATTATACGTACAGCGTTGCCCCATGGCCGATAGAGGAGAAGGTGCCCGATGGTTGAGTTTTTCAGAACAAATTAAAAACCCTTATTATGGAGATGCGATGTTAACTTGTGGAAGTGTCGTGGATTCTATACAATAAGTAACTTTAACCGATGTAGATTACTATAAAATGCTGTCAATTTAAGTGTATTTACAATTGAATTTAACGAAATTTGTATTTCTGGTTCAGTCAGCAAAACTATTGAGAATAAGAATATTTTGATATGTATTGGTTCTCGATACGATCCCGATATTCATCGGGATCACTCGAACTGACATTTTGCTAAGTATTTTAACTCGAAATGCACAACGATTAACTTTGTAAAACCAGATTAAAAATATTGATGATGACACATACCTATAAAGTTTCAGGAATGACTTGCCAGCACTGTAGAGCCAGTGTTGAAGACAGCATAAAAAAACTGGAAAACGTAACCTCTGTGAACGTGGATTTAGAAGCTGAAGAGGCTGTAATTGATATGGAAAAGCATATTGATATTAAAACACTTAAGAAGGCGCTTTCAGATAAATATAGCATTTCAAAGCAATCTGATTTTGAGACCAAATCGGGGGAGAACATAAAGGAACAATCCAAAGTTCAGCAGCTGTTTCCTTTGTTTTTAATTTTTGGCTACATCTCTGTAGCGTCTGTACTATTGAATTATAGCAGCTGGGAACTCAGCAGCTTTATGTTCGACTTTATGGGCTTGTTTTATATTGTGTTTAGCTTTTTTAAATTCCTGGATTATACGGGATTTCCAGAGTCGTTTAGAATGTATGATCCTTTAGCAAAAGTTTTACCTGCTTACGGCTGGGTGTATCCTTTTATAGAAACAGCATTGGGTTTAATGTTTCTGTTGAGGTTTGAAGTGGATATTGCCCTTGTAGCCACCATTATCGTTTTAGGAATCACCACCATAGGCGTAACTCGATCCTTATTTTCCAAAAAAGTGATCAAATGTGCCTGTTTAGGGACAGCGCTCAATCTACCGATGACTGAAGCCACGTTTATAGAAAACACAATTATGCTGGTCATGGCAGTGTGGATGTTGCTTATTTAAATCTTTGTGTACTTTGTGTCTCTGTGGTTTAAAATCACCACAAAGTCACAGAGCACACAGAGTAAATCTTTACGAAAAGCCTAAAACGGCAACTTCAATTGTTCTTCTTTAGGAATAGAAGCTGCTTTAACCGTTTTTTGATCTTCGGTGTTGAGGTTGGAGAGTGAAATTCCCAGCAACCGGATGGAGTCTTTGATAGGCTCCTGATACAGCAAAGCTTTGGTTTCTTCCATGATCAAGGCTTTGGTAGCGATAAACAGCTTTAAGGTTTTGCTACGGGTTTGGATACTAAAATCACTGTATTTTAATTTTAGGGTGATGGTTTTTCCTGCCACTTTGCTGTGTTGAAGGCGGCGTTCTACCTCTTCGGCGATAT
>CAZOAD010000017.1:0-45829 GCA_964577705.1 uncultured Mesohalobacter sp. | reverse complement strand
AAAGCAAAAGTTACTACCTACAAGTTTTGATTTAGTATAGGTTTAACACTATCAGCTCAGAATCATTAATAAAAACTTAACTATTTGACTAATCAACTATTGATTGAGTCATTCTGTGAAATAGTAAACACCTAGAAGATTGAGTTCTAACTATAACCAAAAAGAAAGCTGTCTTTAAAATTAGATTTATAGACAGCTTTTTTTTTTTTAATATTAATATTAAAGTTCTATTCTTCCGGAAGAAGTACAGTATCTATGGCATGAATAACGCCATTGGCAGCTTGCACATCGAAGGTTAGAATCGAGCTAACCCTCCCACGCGAATCTGTTAGAGTTCCATCCGCTACATTTACTGTTATTATTTCTCCTGAGTTTGTAGCTATAGGTCCATCTATAAGATTAGCCTGCCTCAAATTGGATTCTGAAATGACATGAGTATTTAGAACGCTAGTCAGCAATACTGGATCAATTTCACCAATACTACCTACTCCCAATTCAGTCAATAAATTCTCAAAAGCTAAATTGGTAGGAGCTAAAACTGTAAACGGAGCAGGCGTAGTCCCTTGTGTGTTCAATTGGGTTACAAAATCTTCATCGGCCTGACCTGGATCAGTCAAAGCGCTTGCTAAATTACTGAACTCTGCGTCTGCCGTAGCAAAAGTCACTACTGTAGGTAAAGCAATTACCTCATCGACAATATGAACAACCCCATTGGCTGCTGGGTTATCTGGAGTCATGACCGTGGAAATTCCATTTAGAATAACTCCACTCTCAGCATTGATGTAAAGGCTCAACTTATTTTCGGTTTCCCCAAATGTTGCTAATGAGTTGGTATAAGAGGTTTCCAAATCTCCGGAAAGGTTTGTTCCTGATAAGACATGATTCAATAATAATTGTCTTAACTCTTCTAAAGGTTGATCTGCCAATGTTTCACCATTTAAAAATGATGTAAACGCAGTGTTGGTTGGAGCAAATACAGTAAACTCTGCAGATCTATTAGCTAAAACTTGGTCAAGGCCTGTCAATTCAAGAGCTTCAGCTAAACTTGAAAGGTTATCGTTTAGCATAGCAAGACCGGAAACAGTAGGATCTATAATATCAACAACTTCCTGTGGTAGTAAAACTTTATCAATTCCGTGTACGACACCATTATCCGATTGTACATCGGAAATTTCAATATTTGCATTGACATCTGTAGCATCTACGACTTGAGGGTTGCTCGATAAGTCAAAGCCAAGACTTTCCCCTTGAAGTGTAACCGCATTGATGCCCGTACTTAGATCACTCGACCTGATATTGTTGGAAGCTATAACGTGATACTCTAGTATGCTAGCTAATACCTCTGGATCTACCTCATTCAAACTATCCACTCCTAAAGTACTCAGTAAATCTTCAAAAGCCTGATTGGTTGGAGCAAATACGGTGAAAGGTGTTGATTCACCATTTGAAGATAAGATCTGAACGTAGTTTGTCGTATCTGTGCCGGCAAGTTGTAAAGCCTCTACAAGAGTCGAAAACTCTGGGTTTGCTAAAGTATGAGTAACGATACTTGGCAAATCAATCACTGAATTTACGACGTGGATGACGCCATTGGAAGCTTCAACATCTGCCGGGTTTACAGTTGCCACACCATTTACGACTACTCCTTCCTGGGTATTGATGAATAAACTCAAGGCTTGAGAGGAAGCATTTCCAGTACCAAATGAGTTGATGTATCCAGTAGTTAAGTCTGTTGAGAGATTAGTTCCTTCTACAACATGATTTAAAAGAATTCGTTCCAAATCCTCTAATGGGACTTCACCAAGGCTAGCAAAATTATTGGTCTCTAGAAAAGCATTAAACGCGGCATTGGATGGAGCAAACACAGTGAATTCCTGTTCACCATCAAAATCACCGGTTAGTCCTACAGCCTCTAAAGCGGCAAAAAGATTTGAAAATTCTGAGTCATTTTCAACTATACTAGCAATAGTTTGCTCCCCTTCTGGCGGAACAATATTAGTATCATCGTCATCTGTACAGGACAAAATAGCAGTTGTAAAAATAGTGAGGATTAAAAATTTTGAAAGTAATTTCATGATTTATGTGTTTTGATGGTACTAAAAGACGATAAGAATTTAAAAAGAACAACCCCCGACTATTCATTTAATAGGAGTTTAACTAAATCAAAAAAGCTTTTTAAAAAAATTATAGGCATTCGGAACCTGAGGATTCTATAACTGCTTCAAAGTCTGCATTAGATTCTATAATTAGATTTCTGGAATTTGAATCCAGAAGATTTATCGGGTATTGAAGTTCAAAAACATCAGATTGGTGAAGATTATCCATATGCTCATAAGTGTCTTTGTCGTTTACAAATTCATAGCTACTAAATGTACCATTGGCTTCATTGAATTCATTTATGATAAGTGGGTAATCAAAATCAAAACAGGTGTTGGGCTGGATATTGAAATTATCTTCGCATTGCGCTTTTAAAATTTGGAATTCTGAACTTGATTTAATTTCGTGAACTTCATAATTTGAAAATACGACAGAAACAGGGTAAATGATTTCTATATCATCGTCCTGATTTAGTACAGATACATCTTGGGCTGAAGTAATTGATATAACACTGGAGTTCACATTTAACTGATAAGGGAATACTAAACTAAAACAAGAGGTGTTATCTATATGATCGTCGAAAGATGCATTGTGAAGTGTTATGGACTTTATTATAGTAGATAAATAAGAAGATCTATGTGTGGTATCTTGAGATTCAATTATTTGAGAATCATCATCATAACAACTCACCAAAAAAAAGACTAAAACAACAAATATGGACTTGTAAAATTTGTACATAAGCTACTTACTTTCAATATATAACAACTAAAAATAAAAAATTCCTACTCAATTAACTATTTTTATACTTTTGATCTTCATGAAAAAAGCCAAACCTTTATTTGAAAATTGCTGTGAAGAATCAATTTTCTCAAAACTACACCAAAGGTATGCTAAAGATTTACACGATTTTATTTATTATAAATTTGGAGAGGAGTACAATCCAAATGATAAGGTCCAAGAAGCATTCATGAAACTCTGGGAAAATTGCGAGAAAATCATCCCTGAAAAAGCTAAAAGCTATCTGTTTTCTGTAGCTAATAACACTACTCTTAATGTCATAAAACATAAAAAAGTAGTTCTTAAGTATGAACAAAAATCGAATTATAAAGACTCAGATCATCAAGATCCTCAATTTGTCTTGGAAGAAAAGGAATACTTAGACAAGTACCAAACGGCATTATCTAACTTAACAGAAGAAAAGCGAGTTGCATTTTTACTCAACAGAGTAGAAGGTAAAAAACATAAAGAAATTGCTGAAATACTTGGCATATCGAGAAAGGCAGTAGAGAAAAGGATTTACACAGCTTTGGAGCAACTTCGGAAAGAAATAGATGGGATTTAACACATTTGAAGTAGGAAGAATAAGTTTCAAATTGTCATATTAATGATTAATTGCTATGAAAGAGGAAAAATTAGTTAGAAAATGGCTCAAAAATGAGCTAACTTCAGAAGAGCTAGAGGCGTTTAAAAAATTAGACGCCTACTCCTCTTATGCTAAGATTTCAGAAGAAGCAAAAAAATTCAAAGCGCCTATTTTTGATGAATCCAGTTCTTTACAAAATTTAAAGGACAGGAAGGCAACCAAATCTAACACATTCAATTTCTCCACTTCTAAGTTTGTAGCTGCATTAGTTGCTGTATTTATCATCGTTTTTGCAGTAATTAAACTACTGAATACCGAAGTTGATCTTGAGAGATATCAAACTGATGTCGCAAGAACTGAAGTCATCAATTTGCCCGATAACTCCGAAGTAAATATAAATGCAAATTCATCACTCACTTACAATTCCAGTAGCTGGGACCAAAAACGCAAGTTACAGCTTGAGGGAGAAGCTTTTTTTAAGGTTAAAACTGGGGAAAAGTTTACGGTCAGTACAACTTATGGTGATGTTGAAGTTCTAGGAACACAATTCAACGTAAAATCGAGAGATTATGGTTTTGAAGTGACTTGCTACGAAGGGAAGGTCCGCGTACTCGTTAATGATGAATCTTACATTCTTAGTCAAAAAGATCGTTTAGTCTTAAACGATAGCTCCGTCGAAACCAGCCAAACCACTCTTGAAAAACCAGATTGGTTTCAAAATTCAACTATTTTTCAAAGCACTTCGCTCGACGTTGTTTTGAAGGAGTTTCAAAATTATTACAATGTTGATTTTGAAACGTCCAACATAAATACATCACGACTTTATACAGGAAGTTTTAACCATTCTGATATTGAAATTGCTTTAAAATCTATTACTTTGCCATTGAATTTGACCTATCAAATCAAAAATAAAAAGGTCATTTTGTACAATAAGTGAAGTTATCTAAGTTATATCTATTCTTTTTTTTCATATTAAGCTTCAATTGTAAACTCGATGCACAAACATCCGGGGAAAACCAAAAACTAGCTTTATATGTAAAATCTCTTGAGACTCAATTTGATGTCTTTTTTTCTTATGCCGATGACGAAGTTGATAACGTACTCGTCCATCCCGATAAAACATTTACAACTCTTGAAGATCATATTGAATTTCTTCGCAAAAGCACTCCATTCCAGTACGTGTTCAATTCAGATAAGAGTATTCTAATTATCCCTAAGTTAGGATCAACTCTTCTCTGTGTCTCAGTTTATGATGAATTGACCAGAAAAACGATTTTTAATCCTGTTCTAAAATATAAAAAGTTTGTCTTTAAAGCTGATGAAAACGGAGATATAAAAATACGTATAAGTAATAAAAACCCAAGCCTAATAGTTTTAGCAGATGGTTACATGCCCAAACAGTTTGATTTGAATTTAAAGCCAGAGAATGATTGCTTTAATCTTCAGCTGACTCCTTTTTTTGAAATTTTGGACGAGATAGTTCTTACCAATTTTTTGACGAGTGGAATACAAAAATTTGCTTCTGGAGTTTTAGAAATTGATTACGAACAATTTGGTCTATTACCTGGTTTGGTAGAGCCAGATGTCCTTCAAAGTCTGCAGGCCTTACCAGGAATTAAAAGTAGAAAAGAAAGCGTTTCTTACCTAAACGTAAGGGGTGGAACTCACGACCAAAATTTATTTTTGTGGGATGGTATTAAGATGTACCATACATCTCATTTCTTTGGGATGATTTCGGCCTTCAATCCTTATATGACCAAAAAAGTGAGATTGGTCAAAAATGGAACATCTTCCAAATATGGAGATGGTGTTTCTAGTCTTATCGACATGAAAACCAGTGACTCAATTGCAGATCAATTCTCAGCTGGGGTAGGCCTAAATCTAATCAATACAGATG
Organism: uncultured Mesohalobacter sp.; assembly: GCA_964577705.1. Lineage (GTDB taxonomy): Bacteria > Bacteroidota > Bacteroidia > Flavobacteriales > Flavobacteriaceae > Psychroflexus. Next base: position 40,472 of record CAZOAD010000017.1, on the reverse strand, counting down.
CTATTATCGAAACGCCGATAAGTAATAACTCATCTCTAGAGTTTTCTATAAGACAGTCTATAAATAGGCTTTGGGAGAGTCCGACTTACGACAGGTACTTTGATAAAGTGTTTCAGAACACTGAAGTTACCAATCAGGAATCAGCTACTTCTCAACAAAATGATGACTTTTCGTTTTTTGATGCTAGCCTCAATTATAAACATCAACTTTCGAGTAAAGATTATTTAAAAGCCAATTTTTATTACGGATCTGATGAGTTTGCCCTCAACCGATTCGAACTTGACGGCAACCGGGTAAATACCAGGTCTAGCAATTTGGAACAAAAAAATAGTGCAGGTGGAATTTTTTATGACCGCAGCTGGTCAAAAAAGACTAAAACGCAACTTCAGTTCTACACCTCAAGATATAATCAAAGTTCCATCAACTCAGATTTACTTAACGATCAAAGTCTTGAACAAATTAATGAAGTCCAAGAAATTGGCTTCCGATTTAATTTTCAGACCAGACTTACCCCACTTATTGCCATAGAAACAGGCTATCAACTTAATGAAACCGGTATTTTGAATTCTGAAAATATCGATAATCCTGGATTTTTTAGAGAAACACGAAATTCAATTATTACCAACAGTGTCTACTCTCAACTCAATTACCAATCTGAGAATAGTCGCCTTAATCTTCAGCTTGGAGGACGACTTAATCACTTTTCAAAATTTGACAAGGCGGTCGTTGAACCTAGATTCAATTTGAGCTATCAGCTATTTGACGATTTATTTTTAGAGTTACTTGGGGAACAAAAAAGCCAGGTTACATCTCAAATCATAGATTTACAAACAGATTTCTTAGGCGTTGAAAATCGAAGATGGGTACTTTCCAATCCAAACAGTCGTCCTTTAATTCAAAGTCAACAAATATCAACTGGTTTCAACTATATCAAATCGAGTTGGTTTATAAATACAGACTTGTATTACAAACAGGTAGAAGGTATCACAAGCCAGGGACAGGGATTTCAAAATCAGTTTAGGTTTTCACAAGTTCATGGGAGTTATGAGGTGATGGGCGTAGATTTTCTGATCAACAAAAGTTTCAACAGGGTTTCAAGCTGGGTAAGCTATAGCTTGTCAGAAAACACTTATCATTTTGAAGACCTTCAGCCCTCTTCTTTTCAAAATAATTTAGACATTAGGCAGGTTGTGACAGCAGGACTGAGTTATGAAAAAAATGGCTTGAAATTATCAACCGGGTTCAATTGGCACTCGGGAGCCCCAACAACGCTTCCAGCTGAAAACCAACAACCTTTTCCGCAACAAATTTTATTTCAAGGACCAAATGCAGCTCTACTGCCAGACTATTTTAGAGTAGATTTTTCTTCAACCTATACCTTTCCCCTATTTAAAAATATTCAAGCTTTAGCCGGAGTTTCATTTTGGAATCTTTTTGACAATTCAAACGTCTTTAATCAATTCTATGAGCTAGATGAAAATCAAGGCATAGAGACCATCAGACAAAGGGGATTGAACTTTACCCCAAATTTTGTATTCAGGCTAAGGTTTTAAATCTAAAGTTCCAGATTATTGTTTTTCTCCTTTATAATTTAACTTTCTTTGGTAAGTTTAGTCCTATAATTAAGCTCTATTAACTTAACTATTAAATCAGATCTATGAAATACCTATCGTTTGCACTGGCTATTTTTATTGGCATAACTACTCAAGCTCAAACTATAAATTTAGAAGATTATCTACCCACAGATGTTTCTTACAACCAAGAGATTCCAAAGCCAAGTGAAGTTCTAGGATACGTTCCTGGAGAATGGCATGTCACTCACGACAAACTTGTGCAGTATATGATGGCTGTTGCAGAATCCTCTGATAGAATCCGTATTGAGAACAGAGGCTTTACTTACGAAAACAGACCTTTACTTCTACTTACAGTGACTTCAGAAGAAAATCAAAATAAGCTATCGGATATCAAAAAGAAACATCTTCAGATCATTTCCGGAGAAGTTTCAGAATCTGAACTGGCCTCCATGCCAGTAGTTGTCAACCAAGGCTTTTCGGTTCATGGCAACGAGCCAAGTGGAGCTAATGCAGCTTTGGTTCTAGCATACTACTTAGCTGCAGCTGAAGGGCCTGCTATTGATAATTTGCTTCAAAATACAGTTATACTTCTCGACCCTAGTTTTAACCCTGATGGTTTACAACGATTTGCTTACTGGACCAATACCAATAGAAGTACAAACCTGAACCCAGATCCACAAGACAGAGAATTTTCTGAAATATGGCCTGGAGGGAGAACAAATCACTATTGGTTTGACTTAAACAGAGACTGGCTTCCACTTCAACTTTTGGAAAGTCAAGCTCGAGTCAAAACATTTTACGACTGGAGACCCAATGTCCTAACCGATCATCATGAAATGGGATCCAATTCTACTTTTTTCTTTCAACCTGGAATTCCAGAACGCACAAATCCATTAACGCCTCAATTGAATCAGGATTTAACCGAAAAAATCGGTAACTACCACGCTGATGCTTTAGATAGTATTGGCTCACTTTATTACTCCCAAGAAAGCTTTGATGATTTCTACTATGGAAAAGGCTCAACTTTTCCAGACATCAACGGGTCTATAGGAATTCTTTTTGAACAAGGGAGCTCAAGAGGTTCTGGTCAATTGACAGACAACGGTCTATTAAGCTTTCAATTTACCATCAAAAATCAATTTACTACAGCGCTTTCCACATTGAAAGCTTCACTAGAATTAAAAGATGAGATCCTTGGTTTACAGCATCAATTTTATAGAAATGCAGAAAGAAGTGCAAAAAAAGGCGCGTTTGTATTTGGCAGAAAAGGTGATCCTGTGTTAGTTAATGAGCTTGCTAAAGTCTTAAGTCAACATCAAATTGAACTTTACAAACTCGATGAAGATCAAACTATTGATGGTAAAGAATTTGACGCCAATTCGTCTTACATCATCCCCAAAAATCAATTACAACATAGACTTGTAGAAGCTATGTTTGAAGAACGAACAAAGTTCCAAGACAGTATTTTTTACGATGTATCCGCTTGGAGTTTTAAACATGCATTTGATGTAGATTTTAAGGAAGTGAAAACCATCAGTATGGGAGAACAAGTGTATTCTCCAGAATTGGCAACCCCCGCTGATCTCAAAAAATCTGCTTACGCTTATACCTTAAGATGGAGTGATTTCAATTCTCCAAAAGTCTTATACAAGATAATGAAGGCAAACCTGAGAGTGAAAGTTGCTGAAAAGCCTTTTCAATCTAAATCTGAAAAGTTTGATTACGGAACTATCATGATTCCAGTCCAAAACCAAGAAAAAACTGAAGATGAAATTTATGAATTGCTAAATTCTCTTCAGAAAGAAAATAACGTCAAAATTTCTGCTTTAGAGACAGGGTTAACACAGGGAATCAACCTTGGTAGTCCAAATATGAGTCACCTGGAAATGCCCAAAATAGCCTTACTGGTAGGCGATGGTGTAAGGTCTTACGATGCTGGTGAAATATGGCATATGCTGGATTATAGATTTGAAATTCCTGTTACCAAATTAGACACTAAAGACTTTAATAGAGTAAGTCTGGATAAATACACTCACTTAATCATTCCAAGTTCTGGCGGCAATGCCTTGAGCTCTTCTGGGAAAACTAAATTGAAAGATTGGGTAAGAAAAGGTGGAAGTGTGGTTGCCTTTAAAGGAACCGCCAATTGGTTGAAGACTGAAAAAATGATTGACTTCAAAACCAAAAAAGATTCTGTTGTAGCTAAAAGCATAAGTTATGCAGAGCGAAGTGAGTTTTATGGAGCAAAGCGAATAGGCGGGACTATTTTCAATACCAACGTGGACTTATCCCATCCTTTACTTTACGGTTATAAGGATAAGGAATTGGCCATTTTTAGAAATTCTAATCTGATGCTAGAAGCTGATGAATTGAGTTTCAATAATCCTATCCAATATACCGAAACTCCACTCTTGAGTGGATATATCAATAAAGAGAATTTAGAACTTATTAAAGGTACAGTGCCTTTCAAACACAACAGATATGGCAGAGGACACGTGATGATTTTTACAGACAATACCAATTTTAGAGCGTTTTGGCTAGGGACTTTTAAGCTGTTCCTCAACTCGGTATTCTTTAGTGATCAAATGTAACTTGATTTTGTTTTGATTGGAAAAGGCTTGTAACTCTAGAGGTACAGGCCTTTTTTTTTATAGATCAATTTATTGTAATTTAAATAAAAATAAAAAATGAAAGCTTTAGTTATTGCTGGAGGAGGAAGTAAGGGAGCCTTCGCCGGGGGAATCGCAGAATATCTTATTTCAGAGTGCAAAAATGAATATGATTTATTTTTAGGAACTTCCACAGGAAGTCTATTGGTCCCTTTATTATCTATTGGCGAAATTTCGAAACTGAAGGACATTTACACTTCGGTAAATCAAAAATCAATTTTTAGTCGAAATCCTTTCATTGTTAAAAAGAAAAATAATGAATTTGAGATTAAAATTAATCACTTCAATATTCTCCTTGGATTTTTAAAAGGGTCCAAAACTTTTGGGGAAAGTAAAGCTTTAAGAAAGCTTATAGTAGACTCTATAACTCCACAGTTTTTTGAACAAATGAAACTCCAATCCGTCGATGTAGTAGTGACGGTTTCCAACATCAGTCTTGGAAGTGTGGAATATAAATCCATAAAAGACTTTTCTAGAGAGGAATTCTGCGATTGGATCTGGGCTTCTGCCAATTTGATTCCATTTATGAGCTTAATGACTAAAGATAATTATGACTATGGAGATGGAGGTCTTGGTAATATCGTACCAATATCTGAAGCCATAAATAGGGGTGCGTCTGATGTGGATGTGATTGTACTTAAAGCTGAGAAACAGTACCAGAAAAATCCAGTAAGAAACGCCCTGGATCTAACCACTAGAGTTTTTGACTTTCTTTTGGATCAGATCGTCAGAAACGATATCACTTTAGGTAAATTGAGAAGCAAACATGAGCTTGTCCATCTTAATTTCTATCACCCACCAGAAATGCTCACCAAAAATTCATTGATTTTTGATCCTGAACAGATGAGAACCTGGTGGGATATGGGTTTTGAATATGCACAGACTACAAATCCGTACTGTAGAAAAATTGAGACTAGTTTTTACCAATAAAGGCAATTTCAATTTTTGATTATCAATCTGGCTTATTAGAAGCTTATATTTTCAAATTAATCTGATTCATCAAAAGGGAGAGTGTTTTTAAACTCATAAGGATAACTCCTGATCAGAAATTGTGCTTCTCTTGAGTACTTTTCTTTAAAACTTCTTTTAAACTCTTTAAAAACGGGGATGTAAGGAATCATGGGTACATTCAATTCTTTCATCGACCAATCATAAACACTGGTATAATCCTTACTTTCATAAGTTATAGTTTCAAAAGCTTTATTACCAGGTGGAGTGTTTGGTGAATACACGTATAAATAATCTGTATTCCCACTATATAGACCAAAAGACAGGTAGGGAGAATGCATTCCAAAAAAGCTGAAGAGAGGTAATACCAAAATCAAAATAAAGAATATGCCAAAGCTTATTTTTCTAAAATAATTTATGTTCAAAAAACTAGTGTCACCCCTCAAGAATAGAAAAGCAAATACGATCATGAGTAGGTTCCAGGGCCAGATTATTGCGTTAGTATTTCCACCTAAGGGACCAAGAGCTAAAAGTAACAAAAGATGCATGATGATAATAAGAGTCCAGCCCAACCTTTTAATCCTGGTCCATATCATTACTCCTAAAAGAATTTCAGCAATCGGAAAAGCAAGGCCAATTCCTTTTACTAATTTATGAAAAGCTAGATCTGGGGCAACTCCCAATACATCAATCAAGATTAATTTACCCCAGACGAAATTTATGAATCCAAGGTTGAGTTTTTGTAAACCACTAAAAACATAAGTAGTAGAAAGCAGGACGAAGAAATAACTTTTAAAATAGCGAGGGTTTAATAGTCCAAGGCAGATTGTAATAACAAACTGGAAAATAGCGGGTTGCCAGCGCATTTGGTCAAGACTCAAAACAAATAACTCACAAACAAGAAGACATAATAAAATTCCTTTTCGTGGTTTATAAAGAACCATACTAAGCAGAAACACACTTGCCACAAAAATAAAATCAGAAGCTTCTGCTGGCACGGTCTTTAGCAAATCGGTTATAGGTAATTCTGGAAAAGAGCGATTCACAGACCACCAAAGATCAATAGACATGATTTTAAATAACAACCAGAAAAAAGCAGTTAAGCGGAGTACTGTATTTCTAAAGTCGTGTTTGAAAATAGAATTCACTTAGGATTCTGTTTAAGTTATAAAAGCTTTATTTCACCTCATCGAATTCACATGGCCTTGGACTAAAATAATCAAGCCTGGCGTAATTCTGAAATACAACTTTATTTTTCTTAATCAAAAGTAAGTGATGATTCCTAAATAAATTGGAATCCCAAAGGTAATGTTGAAAGGAAACGTAATCGCTAAAGCCATTGGCAAATAAAGTCCAGGATTTGCTTTGGGTACTGCAAGTTTCATCGCAGCAGGCACAGCGATATAAGAAGCACTTGCTACAAGTATCGCCAATAGTAAACTATTGCCTTCACTTTCTAAAAACAATCCAGAAATCGAAGCAGTTAGGCATCCATTTAACAACGGAATGAGCACAGCAAATAAAAAGGCAGAGCGGCCATTGCTTTTAAAAACCTTTAGGTGTTTTCCACTAGAAAGTCCCATATCTAATAAGAACACTGCCAAAAATCCTTTGAAAATATCTGTGGTAAAGGGCTCGATTCCTCTCGCCTGCTCATCACTGGCCAAAAATCCGATTAGCAAACTCCCCACCAGCAAAACAACACTCCCATTACTTAGAGAGTGTTTTATAATTTTTCTAAAATCAATTTTAGTATTGGTATCGGAAGACTTAGCAAAAACAGCAAGTAAAAGCACACCCATTACGATAGCAGGAGCCTCCATTGAAGCCATAACCGCTACCATAAAACCATCATACTCTATACCTTTGAGGTCTAGAAAGGAAATAGTAGTTAAAAATGTAACGGCACTTATGGAACCGTAAGCCGCTGCAATAGCTGCAGCATTGTAGGTTCCAAACTTTTTCTTAGCAATCCAAAACGTATATACAGGAATGAGAATGGAACTTAGCAGACCTATAGAAAAAGCCCAGATAATTTCGCCACCAAATTCGCTATGAACTAACTCCTGACCCCCTTTAAAACCGATGGAAAACATCAAATACAGGGAAATAAATTTTGAAGAATTCGCCGGGATTTCTAAATCACTTTTTATAAAAGCTGCAAATATCCCAAGGCAAAAAAACAATAATGCAGGATTAGTAAGATTGTCCAGTAATAAGGTAAAGTCCATATTTGTTTGGCTCTATTTTTAGCCACAAATATTTATCAAAAAAGTGTACCCTAAACATTTACATTTTTAATGCCTAACATTAATCTTTTTATATTTAAGTATTGGTCAAGCTAATAATAAAGTGAAGTCTCCAAGAGGTAAACTAACCTTGTTAAATCTTAACCAACATTTTGCCTTTATTCTTTCCATCAAAAAGATCTATAAAAGCCTCAGGGATAGTTTCAAAACCCTCTTGAATAGTCTCCTCGTATTGAAGTTTACCGTCTTGAAGCCATTGGGCTAATTGTTGAATCCCTTGGGGATGTCTGTCTTTATAATCGAAAATAACAAATCCCTGCATAGAAGAGCTTGTTTTAATTAAAAACGGCTGAATGCTAGTGCTCTTAGGCATTTCAGTTTTGTTATATACTGAAATGGCTCCACAGACAACAGTTCTTGAAAATTTATTGATATTATAAAGAACCGCTTCAGAAATTTCTCCTCCTACGTTATCATAGTAGACATCTACTCCATCAGGACAGGCTTCTGCAATAGCTTGAACCATGTTCTCTGTCGTCTTATAATTGATACCTGCATCGTATCCAAAATCAGATTTCATCATTTCTATCTTTTCGTCTGTTCCAGCTATACCAACAACATGCATCCCCATAATTTTTCCAATTTGCCCCACTACAGTTCCAACTGCACCTGCGGCACCAGAAACCAAAAGCGTCTCACCTTTTTTAGGTTTTCCGATATCGGTAAGACCAAAATAAGCGGTGAGTCCAGTCATCCCTAAAATTCCAAGGTAGGCAGACAAAGGTGCTTTATCTGCATCTACTTTCTTAAGGTTATCTGTATTCAATACCTGGTATTCCTTCCACTCCATCATTCCAGTGACAAAATCACCAGGATTAAGATCAGAAGATTTAGACTCCATGACCTCGGCAACACAACCAGAAACGATTGGCTTGTTGAGCTCAAAGGGCTCTATGTAGGATTTGGTATCTATCATTCGACCTCTTAAATAAGGATCTACAGAAACATAGGTCGTTTTTAGTAAAACTTCACCTTCTGCTAGACCAGGCAATTCTGAGTTGACAAAATCAAAGTCAGATAGTTCTGGTCGTCCTACCGGACGTTTCTTTAGAGTTATTGTTTTAGTAGTATCCATATTTAATGTTTTTAAGGTTGAAATCAAAATTACTAGTCATCGTACAGCTAGATATTAAAATTAGGCCAAAACTTCAATAAGGAAAATATGTATCATCACTCTTTTTCGGTTTTTACTCTCCATTTAGTTAAGCCTAAACCTCCTTCCAATTCACAGATGTAAGCGATAAGTTGCTCTCGCAATTCGCATTGTAAATCCCAGGCGGTGAAGGGATCTTTAGCACTACAAAGTGCTCTGATTTTAATAGCTTTATCAGTGGATTCAACAACTTGTACAGTAGGTTCTTTCTCTTTATCCCATTTATCAGATGCTTCTATCAATGTCTTATATTTTTGCCTCACCTTTTCTACATCAATCCGATAATCTGTATAAATATCTATAGATCGAATTTGACTTGCCCCTCTCATCGACCAGTTCTCAAAGGATTCAGAAATTACTGATTTGAGCGGAATAACGATTCTTCTTTTATCCCAGGTTTTCACTACCATAAAAACAAACCCAATATCTTCAACCTGTCCCCATTGTCCTGAAAATATAACTATATCTCCAACCTGAGCTGGTTTGGTAACAGCAATCTGGATTCCAGCAATTATATTTCCTAAGGTACTTTGGGCTGCAATACCTACGATTATAGTAGCTACTCCAGCTGAGGCAAATAGGGAAATCCCAAGGTTCTTAAATGCTTCGAACTGTGATAAAATAATACTAGCTCCTATAAGCACAACTATTGAGGTCACTATACGTCGACCTACTGAAAGATGCGTAAGAATTCGTCTTTCTTTTAGGCTTTTCTCTGTATAAATATCTTCAGTGCTGTTTTTAGCAATAAAGGACAAAAAGGCATCTGCAAAACGCATAAAAAACCAGGTCCCGAAGATCACAGCTAATATTAAAAGCAGTTTATAAAAGCTGTTTGCAAAGTCTCCATTAAAGGAAATAAAATTATTCAGCAGCACATAAAATAAAAGAGTTCCCACAAAGAGTGAAGCTGGAAGTGCCAGTCTAAAAGATGTAGAAGATATCCAAACTATAGAAGATTGACCAAAGACACGTTTCAAGATGAACATGGTTAACCAGCCTAGAACAATACTCAAGAACAGTGCGATAATTGTAGCTAAATATTTCCATATGGCTATATTAAAGAACGTTTCATCTACAGCCCAACCTGGCAAATTTTTTGAAATTTGTCTCGTTCCATATTTACTGTACAAGGCATCAATATTATCTACTGTATTGGAAGAAATCAACCAAAAAGGCGATTCGTTCCTGTATTTGACACGTTGCAATCGCAAATCGATTGTTCTATCATTAATTTTAAGACGACCAAAAGCAATACTTCGCCTGGGCTCACCAACCAAGGCATTGTTGGTTTGTAAAGCAATGTCAAGCTGCCCGTCTGGCCGGTCTGGTATTTTATCCCAGTCAATATTGAGATTTTGATTGATGACCGTGTAGAGTTTTTGTGCTAGAATAGCCACCTGTTCTTTGGTGGTTGACGATGGTAATAAGTTAAAATTGAACGATTTAGCTGCCTGAAGATAATCATCATTCCTGGCACTTAAAATGAAGTTTTCTAATGTAGCCTGGGGAGTAGACCGATTAACAGTGATCTCTGTAGGATCAAAAATTTCATTTTGACGTTCTAGGATAAAATAAGCTTCATTGTAAGATTCAATATTTGTATTGGAAAAATCTGTTGAATCTTTAATGGTACTTTCCTTGGTTATTCCTTTGTTTTGAAGAGAATCCTGGGCAAACGCAGGAGCTTTAAGTAAGGTAGCTAAGCCAATGAATAGGTAAAATAAATAAATAGTTATTGATTTCATTATTAGTTCTTAAATACTGAATATCAGCAATATGATCCTTAAGATAATTAAGTAAAGTTGAAAAGTAATTATATTTAATGTGGTAGAATGAAAGATAGTATTATTTTAAGGTTTCTGATTGAAATCGAAGACTTTACTCAAACATTACGACCTAAGCCATGTACAAGGAACAAACGTAAAGACTGATCGCAAAAGCATATGGTCTTTATTTCCATAAAAAAAGGCGTATGGACGAGTCGTCTTATTTAATCCCTTTTGATGAGTTTGGAATCGGTTTATAACATTTGATTTCAAGCCAAGATAAATGTAATTACGTTCTAGGCTAGATATAGCATATGCATAATACCTCATCATAAAAAAGGATCAAATTGATAAAATAAAAAAGCCTCCGATGTTTCGGAGGCATAGTACCTAGGACGGGAACCTGCCTGCCTGTCGTGCCTCTGGCAGGCAGGCCTGCCTGAGGCACGACAGGCAGGCAGGTCGAACCCTACATGAACTGATCTCTCAGAATTCTCAATTTACGTTTACCGCTTCCACCTTTCCAGTATTTTTCTCTCGATCGAGCTTCAGTTCTATCCCTGCACTCTTCTGTGTAAATCAATAAAAAAGGAGCGTATGGACGAGTCGTTTTATTTCTACCCAAATTATGAGTGCAAACTCTCTGGATTACATTAGAGGTCAAACCTACATAAATGTAAGGCCTAGATAAACTTGATATAGCATATACAAAATAAGTCATAATAAAAAAGCCTCCGATGTTTCGGAGGCTTAGTACCTAGGGCGGGAATCGAACCCGCACATCGTAAGATACTGGGTTTTGAATCCAGCGCGTCTACCAATTCCGCCACCTAGGCGTTTTGGAAGTGCAAAAATATAAAAATATTTCTTTCCTAGTCTAAAATATTAGTCTTATTTATATCCAGCTTCAATTATTTATCTAAATTTGCAATCCATAAAACGAATATCCCTCAAAAGGTCAATAAGTTATGGCAGATGTAGAAAAAGTCGCAAAAATTTTTGCTTGTTCTCAAAGTACTTCTCTTGCGGAGTCTATTGCAGAATCCTATGGTATTCCCTTGGGCAATGTCAATACGATGCACTTTAGTGATGGAGAATTTCAACCTTCCTTCGAGGAAAGCGTAAGAGGTTCCCGTGTTTTTATCATTGGTTCTACTTTTCCAAATTCTGACCACTTGATGGAAATGCTTTTGATGTTGGATGCAGCAAAGCGTTCTTCGGCAAGGCACATTACTGCTGTAATGCCCTATTTTGGCTGGGCAAGACAAGACAGAAAGGATAAACCAAGATCACCCATTGCCGCCAAAATGGTAGCAAAAATGTTGGAGACAGCAGGAGCGACGAGGATTATCACTATGGATCTGCACGCAGATCAAATCCAAGGCTTTTTTGAAAAGCCAGTTGATCACCTGTTTGCATCTACTGTGTTTCTTCCTTACTTGAAAAACCTAAATTTGGAAGACTTGACCATTGCTTCACCAGACATGGGAGGCTCCAAAAGGGCTTATGCCTATTCCAAGTTTTTGGAAAGCGATGTAGTGATTTGCTATAAACAGCGAGCCAAAGCCAATAAAATCTCCCATATGGAACTTATTGGCGACGTTACTGGTAAAAATGTGGTCTTGGTGGATGATATGGTAGATACTGCAGGAACTTTGACTCATGCAGCCAACTTGATGATGGAACGCGGCGCCAAAAGTGTGAGAGCAATCTGCACACACCCTGTTTTGTCTGGAGGAGCCTATAAAAAGATAGAGGAGTCCAAACTCGAAGAATTGATTGTCACCGATAGTATTCCGCTAAAACAAGACAGTCCAAAAATAAAAGTAATTAGCTGTGCAGATTTGTTTGCTGATGTGATGAAAGCTGTCCATTACAACAAATCTATCAGCGGTAAGTTTTTAATGTAGTTTAATTTAATTTAATTTTTTTATGAAATCGATTACGATCAAAGGATCTAAAAGAGAAAGCGTAGGCAAGAAAGCTACGAAAGCCTTACGTAATGCTGGAGAGGTCCCTTGCGTTATTTACGGGGGGGATAATATCGTGCATTTTGCTGCGCCAGAAGTGTCTTTCAACAAGTTGATTTACACTCCCGATGTACACACTGTCATTGTTGACCTTGACGGCAACAAGACCAATGCTGTACTTCAAGACATCCAATTCCACCCTGTGACAGATGAAATTCTGCACATTGATTTCTATGAATTCCATGAAGGACAAGAAATTACTATGGAAATTCCAGTTCACTCCGAAGGTGTTCCTAAAGGTGTGAAGAATGGTGGTGTGTTAAGATTTAACTTAAGACGTATGACGGTAAGAGGTCTTGCAAAAAACCTTCCAGATTATATTGTTGCAAATGTAACTCCACTTAAAATTGGACAAAAACTCTATGTTACAGCAGTAGCCAGTGAAGATTACAAAATCATGCACCCAGACAATACTGTGATTTGCCAAGTAAGAACTTCTAGAAACGTTTCACTCATCGGTGTTGATGAAGACGAAGAAGATGAAGATGAAACAGCAGAAGGTACTGAAGGAGAAGAAACTCCAGCTGAAGGCGGTGAAGATACTGCAGAAGAAAGCAAAGAATAAATCCAAGATTTATAATTTACTTAAAGCATCCTGTTTTTCAGGATGCTTTTTTATTTTTACAAAAAATGTAGATGAGAGCTTTTTTTGCTAAACTTTTATCCAAAGACAAAAAAAAAGAGACAAATCCTATGAAGAAGTTTTTAATTGTTGGACTTGGTAATCCAGGGCCCAAGTATGAAAATACAAGACATAATATTGGATTTAAAATCTTGGATACATTAGCAAAAAAAAGAGAGCTTACTTTTGAAGCCGATCGCTACGGAGACAAAGCTGAATTCAATTTTAAAGGCAGGAAATTTGTGCTCATCAAACCGAGTACATTCATGAATCTGAGTGGCAAGGCAGTTCGTTATTGGCTAGATAAAGAAAAAATTAGCATCCAAAATCTGATGGTCATCACAGATGATTTGAACTTATCTTTTGGTACACTAAGACTGAAAGCTAAAGGAAGTGACGGTGGACATAACGGATTGAAAAGCATTCAGGAGGTTTTACAAACCTCAACTTATCCAAGATTTCGGTTTGGAATAAGCGATGAGTTTTCTAAAGGCCACCAGATAGATTATGTGCTAAGCGAATGGACTTCAGAAGAGCAAGAACAACTGAAAGAACGCCTGGAAACCTCATCAGAATTGATTCTTTCATTTGGAACAGCTGGTATTCATAATACAATGAACAGCTATAACGGAAAATAGACACACGTGAAGATTTATAATAACGTTTCAGAATTTGATGCTTCCATCCCAACTGTGGTAACTATAGGTACCTTTGATGGAATTCACCTAGGACACAGAAAAATTATACAGCGTCTGGTCGATTCTGCCCAAAAGGAGAATTTGCAAACTGCACTCCTCACCTTCTATCCTCATCCAAGGATGGTCTTGCAGCAAAGCTCAGATTTAAAACTGATCAATACCATTGATGAAAGAAAGTATATCCTAAAAGAAACAGGTCTAGAACATCTAATTGTACACCCCTTTACCATCGAATTTTCCAGGCTTACCGCCCGTGAATATGTGGAGGATATTTTGGTAAAAGGATTGAATGCCAAACGAATCGTAATAGGCTACGACCATCATTTTGGAAGAAACAGAACTGCCAATATTGAAGATCTAAAGGCCTTTGGTGAAGAATTTGGTTTTGAAGTAGATGAGATTTCCAAGCAGGATATCGAAGATGTTGCTGTAAGTTCAACCAAAATTAGAACTGCTTTAGAGGAAGGGGACCTCGAAAAAGCCAATGAATACCTGTCACGACCTTTTTTTCTTTCTGGAGAAGTCATAAGAGGCAAAGGTCTGGGGAAGAACATGGGCTATCCAACCGCCAATCTCAAAGTTGAAGAATCTTACAAATTGATTCCTAAAGAAGGAGTTTATGTGGTTGCTTCAGTTATTGGAGGTGATAAAAAATTTGGGATGATGAATATTGGCACAAATCCTACAGTGGGAGGGCAAGAGCGAAGTATAGAAACCTATTTTTTCGATTTGGATATGGATCTTTATGGAAAGCATCTTCAGATTCAACTCTTAAAACGCATACGAAGTGAAGTGAAGTTTGACGGCCTGGAAGCGCTGATCAAAGCCATGAAAGCTGACGAAGTCTTCGCCAGAAACTACATTAAAGTATTAAAGAATGAATAAGCTTCTTTTTAAGCAGGTTGATAATTCTCCACTTATTGTGTTCAGAATTTTATTCGGTTTGCTTATTGCTTTAGAAGCTTGGGGAGCTATTGCCACCGGTTGGGTAAGACGAACACTGGTCGAACCCCAATTCACTTTCAATTTTATTGGTTTTGATTTCATACAACCATTGCCAGGACTAAGCATGTACTTTTATTTTGGAATCATGGGTTTGTTTGGTGTCTTTGTGATGCTAGGATTCAAATACCGATTTAGTATTATCGCCTACACCCTCCTATGGTCCTGCGTTTACTTCATGCAGAAAACTTCCTACAATAATCACTACTACCTCCTTATACTTTTACTCATCTTTATGTGTATCGTCCCTGCACATAAATACTTTTCTGTAGATGCACGTCACAACCCAGATCTTAAATCTATCAGTATGCCCAACTGGGTCATCCTTTTTATTATTGGTCAGATTTGGATTGTTTATACGTATGCCAGTCTTGCAAAATTCTACCCAGACTGGCTGGATGGTACTTTTCCTGAACTCTTGATGAAAGCAAAGGCTCATTACTGGATCATCGGCGACTTGCTGCAAGAACCATGGGTGCATATGAGTATTTGTTACTTCGGTATTTTATTTGACCTGCTGGTAGTGCCCTTGTTGCTCTGGAAACGAACCAGGAAAGCCATATTTATCATTAGTATTTTCTTCCATCTGTTTAACAGCATTGTGTTTCAAATTGGAATATTCCCCTACATGTCTCTGGCGTTTACCGTGTTTTTCTTTCCCAAGGAATACATCCATAAGAAGTTTTTAAAATTCAAGCCCTTTTACAATGATTATGAAGTAAAAACTCCTCGCTCTGCTCACGTTCTCAAACCTTTTTTTGCGATCTGGTTTATTATTCAGTTGGCACTGCCCGTGAGACATCATTTCATCCAGGGTAACGTCTTTTGGACCGAAGAAGGTCACAAGTTGAGCTGGAGAATGATGCTTCGATCTAAAGGCGGCTATGCAAGCTTTAAAGTCAAAAACCTCAACACTGGTAAAACGGAATGGGTAAAGCTGGATGAGTATTTGACGGCCAAACAAAAACGTAATCTTTTAAAACCGGATGGCATCTATCAATTTACCCAAAGGTTGAAAAAAGAATATGCCGATAAAGCTATTCCAGTCGAAATCTACGCACGAATTAAAGTCAGCCTTAACGGAAGACAACCAGAATTTCTCGTGGATCCCAAATTAGATTTAACGACCATAGAATGGGATTACTTTTTTCATAATGACTGGATTCTTCCTCAGCCGGAGAGTATAGACTGGTAACTAAAAGTCTTTGGCCTGACATATTAAATATAACTCCTAAACCTTTCTTTTCAGAACCATTCCCAATTCACTGCTAGTCCACAGCATGCTGATTGTTTTTCCTGCTGAAGTCCTTTCGTGATCAAATTTTGGGGCTGGTAGGTTGAGTTGCATAGCTTTTTGAGTATAGTAGTCCTCTTTTGAAGCCTGAACATCTTCCACTCCATGAAAAATTTTTCCAAATTTTTGTTGCTGAACGATCTCTGAAATCAATAACATACAATTCTCTAAGTGGATCAAATTGACAGGCGATTCAGGGTTCTTGATGCTGGTTTTACCTGAAAGATACTTCACAGGATGTCGACCTTTCCCTATCAAACCACCCAACCTAAGCACACTGGTTTGCACTCCATCCAAATCTAAAAGCAACTGTTCCGCTTGAATAAGCTGACTGTCCTCGACTTCTTTAGGAGTAAATTGATAATGCTCTGTAAATATTGGTAAAGATTCGTGGTCTTGGAAAACTCCGGTAGAACTCACGTAGAGAATTTTATGTATGCTTGATTCTGAAATTGCCTCCGTTACCTTATTGAGTTTAGCAACAAAATTTGAGCTTGGATTTTGCCTTAATCCTGGCGGTACATTGAGAATTAAAATTTCTGAGCCTTCCACAAATTTATTGAAATCCCCTTCAATTTGACCTTCGTTTAAAACAATCTGAAAGGGTAAAATTCCTTCCTTTTCTAAAGCTTTCAATTTATCTGAAGAGGTCGTAGAACCCTTAATGCTCCAGCCTTGTTCTATGAAATGTTTTGCAAGCGGAATACCCAGCCAGCCACACCCCAAGATTGACATTTGTTTTTTCATTATAAACTCAGTTTTTGCTTAACGACAATGGCATCGTTAACCACAAAAGGCTTGGTGATTTTATCTTTTGGTCGCTTTTTAATTGAAAATAAAGGATGTGATAACAAGTCAAAACTAATTTCATTGAAAACAAAATCCACAGACTTATCCTTTTCTATCTCAAACTCAAAGTGTAAAGGCTCTTGATTCACAACATAATAGTCGATCACATTTTTTTTGAATCGGTTTTGGTGTACTTGATAAGGCCCCGCCTTATCGCTGTATGGATCTGCTGTTTTTCCATTGGCTTCAAAGCTTTTGAAGTTGGTCATCGTAGTCTCTGAAACAACAATTCTATGGAGGTTTCTGTTGAAATTGAGTGTGATTCTAAATTTCTTCAAATTAGGCTGGGTAGCTTCCAAAGTATCAACCTGAATATACGATTCTGAAATAGGTCTTACCTCTGCAGAAGACGACTTTGTATACACAGTATTGTATTTGCTTTGATATTCATTTTCAGAAGATGATTCTTCATTGATTTCAAAATAAGGTGAAGTCCAAGAATCCAGATCCGTATCATATGTATTCCAAAAAGCTGAATTAGAATCTGTATCCAAGGTATAAACTAAGCTATTAGGACGGGGACTGCCTTCAGTGAAATACGAATCTAAATGCGCTTTGATAAAAAAACCTATCGCCACTAGTAAAGCCATTGTAGCTACTCCCTTTTTAACTGAAAAATAGCCGAACACAGGTAGCAGATTCCCAAATAGCAAAACCGTTAAAATTGCACTGACCACACCCATCTTCAAGCCAAGTCCTACGGGGAAAAATTGAATAAATGGTGCAATAATGCTTAAGGAAGGTAGTATCAAAATCAGAAGGAAAAGATAAGAGGGAACTTGAAACCTTATCATCAAGAAAAAAGCAAAAAGCGTAAATAATAAGGGAATGATAAAAAACGCAGCTCCCTTTAAGTAGACATTCAAAAGAAATAAAACAATGAACCAAGTAAAAATTGGTGCTACAATGGAATTTTTAGGGTTTAAATTATCATCAAATAATTGGTAGATCGTAAACGTAATAAACAAGGTAAGGGTAACAAAAACGATAATATAATCATGACCATTGTAGGTAAATCCTTGTAATATCGAAGTATAATCGGGGTAGAGTTGTAAAATCAACTTCCATCCAAAAAAAATGACTAATCCAGCAATAACTAAACTTAAAACCCAAGGAACAAAACCTAAAAAAACCTCTCTTCTGCTTAAGGAATTAATTTTAAACCCAAAGAATAGTAGACCTACAAAAATAAGGAGAGCAATCCCATAAATTAACCAAACCCAGGAAAATGGATAGTAGAAAAGGCCTAGACCTGTTGCAGTAAAGTAAACATGATCTTGCTCTGACTTTAAATCTGATAAATCTGAATTTGAGAATTGATTCAAGGTCGCCATCAGGTAATCGCCTTGATGTGCTAGCGAGTGTTTATCCAGACGTTCTGGAACATCTAAACTTGTATGATAATCGTAATGGTCGTCTATAAAAGCAAAGAAAAAACTGGGGACATCTGCAATCTCTCTAAAGATGGTAGAGTCTGTATCGTTGGGCAACAGTTTATAGACGCTATACATTAAAGAGTTGGCTAAAGGATGTTCTCCTTGAGCCTCTCCAAAAAGTTCGATAAGATTGGAATTTCCATAATTGGTTTCTACAACCATATTACTGGGCCCTCCGCTTCCACGAGACTCAAAATTAAGAACCAATCCAACATCAGCAATCCAGGGATGCTCTTTTACAAAAAGTTCTGCTCCCGATAATCCAACTTCTTCAGCATCAGAAAAAACAATAATGATATCATTTTGAAATGTAGGATTTGAGGCTTTAAAAGCTCTAACTGCTTCTAGTATTGTAGCTACTCCCGAGGCCGCATCTGCTGCTCCTGAAGAAGAATGTACTGCAGAATCATAATGAGACAACAGCAATAGTGCTTTAGAATCTGGGTTGGGATTGTTTGCTTGTAGTCTGGTAATAATATTTTCTGGCGCGCTAAGCACTCCGCCTTTAGAAAAGACAAAATCCTGTTGAGTCTGGACCTGAAGGTCTAGTTTTTCTAGCTCATTGACAATGTAGTTTCGCTTAGAATTGTGTGCATTAGAACCAATATAATGTGGCTCGTCACCTATTTTTTTAACGTGCTCAAAAGCTCGAAGAGTTGAAAATTCTGTGGCTTGAGTGGATAAATCTGTAATTTCGGAAGGGTACAAATCATAAAAAACATACCATACTGAAGCTGCTATCACTAGCAAGCTGATTATTGCTTTATAAGCGCTTTTTCTCATCGATCTCGTTTTACTAAGGCGTAGAAATCATCTTCCAGAGGCAAGTAACCTTGATCGTAAACAAAGTAATACACCGTTCCGGATTTGGTAGTGTAAAGGCTGGTAAAATAGGTGAAATTGAATCCCTTCTGAAGTAATTTATCCCTGGTAGTTTTTGTTTTCTGTTCTGTGTTTATACTTTTTAAAATCCTGTAGTTCTTTTTTAAGGCATTGTTTATATTTCTTACAATTTTTGTAGACTCGCTGTTGAGCCGATTATTATAAGTACTTCTGCAATAGTCCGAACAAAACTTTTTGTCTATTCTTCCCGAAATCGGCTCACCACAAGAAAGGCACTTTGTTTTTTCCATAACAGACAACTTAGTAACTAGTAAATATAAAAAAATCCCTTAACAAAAGTTGAAGGGATTTCTATTTGATTATTAAAGCTTACTCTACCACCTTAAATTCAGATCGTCTATTTTCTTCATGTTCTTCTTCACTACAGCCAGCTTTACAATTGTTGATTGGTTCAGTTTTTCCTTTACCTTCTGAAGAAAGTCTAGAAGCATCTATTCCGTTATCCACAAGGTGCTTTACAGTATTTTCAGCTCTTTTCTGAGATAACTCCATATTATAAGCTTGCGATCCTCTTTCATCTGTATGGCTCACAATATTGATGTTCAACTGAGGATTATCTTTCAGAATTGAAATTAATTTATCGAGCTCTAAAGCTGCTTCTGGTCTTATGCTGGCATCATCATAATCAAAAAAGATACGTTCTTGCAGAATCAGCATCTCAGCTTCGGCTTCAGACATTTCTGGTTCTAAAGCAACTCTCATGAGCATCTGGGCTTGAGGCACATCTAGAGTATTCGATTGGCTTTTATAGCCTTTCATATTGACCTGAAGATCGAATCTCTGTCCTGTTGGCAAGAAGTTTTTGCTGATACCGTTTGATGTGGTTCTATTCCTGGAAAATTCCTTTTGATCTTCTCCATAAAATATAACCTGAGCATTTTCAATAAACTGATTGGTTTCTGCATCAACTACCTCCACTAGTACTGAGGTTTGCTCTAATGGATAAATCAAGTTTGCCCTATATATATTATCGGTACGCTTGGCTTTTTTTTCTTCAATCCTGTTGGAAGACACATACCCTTTTTCAACATTACCATTATAAGTAAATGCAAAATCGTCGGCATTACTATTGAGTGGTAAGCCCAGGTTTTTTGGAGGTAAAAAACCATCAGAATCCTTTTGTGCATAATAAACATCCAGACCGCCTAGCCCCAGATGTCCGTCACTTGAGAAGTAAAGGACGTTGGCAAAATCAATAAATGGAAAGTTTTCCTTTCCTTTAGTATTTATAGTTCCTCCAAGGTTTTGAGGCTCACCAAAACTTCCATCTTCTTTGATATCCACCACATATAAGTCGGAAGATCCATAGCCTCCTGGCCTATCACTTGAAAAATACAGCTGCTTTCCATCTGCACTTAAAGCTGGATTAGCATTGGAAAAAGAAATATCATTAAAAGGTAAATCTTGAATGTCTTGAAAACTACCATTCACGAGAGTAGCTTTATAGATTTTTAAATGGTTTACACCATTTTCATCTTTTCTATAGTTCTCATTCAAGTAATCATTACTTGTGAAATAAATTGTTGATCCATCGTTGGTGATCGCTACAGACCCTTCATGATATTTCGTATTGATATCCCCTTTGATCTCTATTGGGTTTTTGAACGTTCCTGCCACATTATCTGCCACAAAAATATCTAGAGCAGGCTCATTATCCCATCCGTAAGTTTTTCTAGATTCATTTCTAGCCGATACAAAATAAAGCTTACCTCCGCTTTCATAAGCTCCAAAGTCTGAATAGTCTGAATTAAGACTTAGCTTATTGAGTTGAAATCTAGGTTCCATAGATTGTAAATCTGTAAGATAATCCGGATCTTCAAGAAAAGCTTTTGCTCTCGGGTCCTGAGGGTCTTTTTCGACAAAATCTAGCATAGCTTCTTTATACTTATCCGCTTCTTGATTGATCAAAAGCGTTTGCGCATAATTGTAGTAATCTTCGGCTTCAGCATTTCGATTGCTTCTCAAGTATCGTTTGTAGAATTGCTCAGACTTTTCAAAATTGGAAGTTTTGAAATTAGCGATGGCTAATTGCTTATAGACGTAAGAATTTGCTTTTCCTTTTTGAATGAGTTTTTCATAAGCTTTGATAGCATCTACATATTCAAATCTTTCAAAATGTTGGTCTGCCTTTTTGGTGTCGCTGTTTTGAGACCATGAACTTAGAGTGAATAAGCAACAGAAAATACTTAGTATATATATGTTTTTCATTTTAGAAATAATTTCAGGTTTAAAAATAACGAGGAGAGACGTAAGTTTTCTTTTTGAAGAAAATGTCGAAAATAACAAAGGCTTCATAGGAGGGTTCATTAAGATTTGACTGAGTAGCATCGTAAGCAAAACCAACCTGCATCCAGTCTGTAGCTCTTACACTAGCTAAGCCACTTATAGCATCTTCATATCTGTAAGAAGCTCCTATTTCAAACCTGTCGTAAAACAAAAAGTTGGCATTTACATCAAAAGACACAGCAGAACTAAATTCTGATTTTACAAAAGTGGAAGGCTTGAATTTAATAAAATCATTCACATCAAATACATAACCTGCGGTTAGAAAATAATGACGCTCTTGAGATCCAAATTCTCTGCCATCTGCTTCTAAATGGGTAGGTCTTAAAAAATTCGGAGTCGATAGTCCAACATAAAATTTGTCTGTGTAAAACAAAAATCCTGCACCAACACTAGCGTAAGTCGCATCCACATCTTCCTGGAAAGCAGGATCCATTTCATCCTGAAAATAAAGGTTGGTGAAACCAATACTTTGGAAAGTTGCTCCAGCTTTTAAACCAAATGCCAGTTTACTGGATTGACCAAGGTCCAAAGTATAGGATATATCTGCAAAAACATTAGTTTGATCTACAGGTCCATTTTGGTCGTTGATCCCGGAAAGTCCCAATCCTAGGCCTTTTCCAACTGGTGTATGTGCATTAAAAGTGAAGGTCTGAGGTGAGCCTTCCAGTCCAGACCATTGATCTCGGTACAAAGCCCCAACCGATAAACTCTCCTTAGAACCTGCATAAGCAGGATTAATAACATTCATGTTATACATGTACTGAGTATACTGAGGATCTTGCTGTGCTCTGCTTTCTTGAGTTACCAACATTAGCAGAGCTCCTAAAATAAGTATATATTTAGTTTTCATAGAAAAATTTTCTTTATAAAACATTTTTATTGTTCGACATTGATATAGAGCGAACCTTCTTTACTAGAGCCGTATTCGGGATCTTCCGATTCAAAAGTAAGGGCATAAAAATAGTTTCCGGTGACCAGGTCATCTCCATCGTCGTTTTGACCTACAAATTCATCTCTGTAATTATTTTGTTCAAAAATTTTCCGACCGTTTCTGTCAAAAATTTCTAAAGTTGTAATCCCAGTGCGATCTGCAAGACAGGTCAAATCAAAATTGTCGTTGATACCATCTCCATTTGGCGAAATTCCCTGAGAGATTTTGCACTCATTCTGCCCCATGTCTAATTCATCAGAATCATCTGAACACGAACAAAACAGAACTATACAAGAGAAAATAATTAAGTAGGTTTTGAGATTCATAAATGTTTGATTTTGTTATAATAAACGAATTAAGGAATTTTTTAGTATTTACAAATCAAACATAGGCATAAAAGTTAAATTAACTGTTCATTTAATCTTCTTCGCTTTAATTTTTTGAAATCTTAAATTCAGAATAGAACTGAAGTATTTTTCATAATTTTGCTAATCAAATTTATATATGCTAGACGCTCAAGATACATCATACGAAACCGCTGTACTTATTGGAATTGTAAACCAATACCAGAATGAAGAAAAATCTAAAGAATACCTCGACGAACTCGAATTTCTGACCTATACCGCAGGAGGTGAAGTCATAAAACGCTTTCAACAGAAATTGGACGTCCCTCATCCTAAAACCTTTATTGGGAAAGGAAAACTTGAGCAAGTGAGAGACTTTGTGGAGGAACATGAGATAGGTACAGCTATTTTTGATGATGAACTCTCCCCAGCTCAGCAGAAAAACATCGAGAAAATATTAAAATGCAAAGTGGTAGATAGAACCTATCTTATCCTTGATATTTTCGCTCAACGTGCCAAAACCAGTTATGCTAGTACACAAGTAGAGCTTGCTCAATATGAATATTTGCTACCAAGACTAGCAGGACTTTGGACACACTTGGAACGACAACGAGGAGGTATAGGAATGCGAGGCCCAGGGGAAACTGAAATCGAAACCGATAGACGTATCGTAAGAGATAAAATTACTTTGCTCAAGAAAAAGCTAAAAACCATCGACAAGCAGATGGCAGTACAAAGGGGTAACAGAGGAAGCCTTGTAAGAGTTGCTTTGGTGGGTTATACCAATGTTGGCAAGTCTACTTTAATGAATGTGATAAGTAAAAGCGAAGTTTTTGCTGAAAATAAATTGTTTGCAACTCTAGACACAACTGTAAGAAAAGTTGTGATCAGAAATCTTCCTTTTCTCCTTACCGATACAGTAGGGTTTATAAGAAAACTTCCTACACAATTGGTAGAGTCTTTCAAATCTACACTGGACGAAGTAAGAGAAGCGGATTTACTTCTCCATGTGGTTGATATTTCGCATGAAAATTTTGAAGACCACATAGAATCTGTCAATAGTATTTTAGATGACATTGAGGCCAGAGATAAGCCAATTATCATGGTTTTTAATAAAATCGATAGTTATGAACCAGAAGCTCTAGAAGAAGACGACTTGATGGTTGAAAAATCCTACCAGCATTACACGCTTGATGAATGGAAAAAAACATGGATGCAAAGACAAGGTGATAATGTTTTATTTATTTCAGCAACTGAAAAAGAAAACATTGAAGAATTTAGAAAAAAGGTTTATGACACTGTAAGAGATATTCACATCACCCGTTTCCCTTACAACAATTTCTTGTACCCAGAATACGATGCATATACAGGAGATGAGGAATTGGAGGATTAAATTTTTAGACAAAGAAAGGTTGTAATTCTTTAGTCTTTTTAAGATCCTTAAGCCTTTCAATGCTAAGTGGTTTTTCTACAAAACCTACTGCAGCAGTGTAATTTTCTGCTTTCTCTTTGTCCGCAGTATCTATTGAGGATGTAACCACAAAAATATAGCAGTAATTTGTGAGACCAAGTTTATCAAGTTCATCCATAAATTCCCAGCCATCTAGCTTAGGCATGTTGACATCCAAAAAAATGACAAATCGTTTGTCATCTGCTTTGTTTTCAGAAATATAAGTCAAGGTATCATGACCATCTTCAAAAGCTTTTGGTGAAGCTGAAAATCCTGCGTGAACCATCATTTTCTCATGAATGAAAAGTACCATTTTATCATCGTCCACATTCAATACTTCTAAAGTCATGTCTTACTTTTTTTAAGATTTTTTTATTTTTTTGGAAATAAATTTGAAACATCATCCAATTCTTTTACAGTAATCTCAATTTCTTTTAGTTTCAAATAGTTCATGATGATGTTTTTGTTTTTCAATTGCCCAACTTATATTCCTGAAAAGTGAATCCATAACAGTTTCCAGTAACTTTATAGTTATAAATTCCTACCTAAAAATACGTTTTCAACTTTAGAATAAGATTTAGGTAAGGATTAAAATATCTTTCGTTATTTAAGAATCGTAAAACTAAAGGTACTCCCCTTTCCATAGCTTGATTCTACATCTAATCTCCCACCTAAATTTTGGATGATTTTTTTACAAATTGCTAAACCCATGCCAACGCCGGTATCACTATTCTTATTTTCTCTGTAAAAGGGTCTAAAAACCTTTTCCATATTTTGTTCTTGAATGCCCTTACCGTTATCACTAACGCTTATGACCCACTCTTTTAAATGATCTTGAACCTTTACGATAATTTCCAATGGCCGCTCTTCGGATCTGTATTTGATAGCGTTACCTACCAAATTTCTCAGAACAATAGAAACAAGCATTTTAGAGGTTTTAAGGACGGCTGAATCAGGATATTCAATCTTTATATTTTCAGATTTTACAATTGGCAAATTTAAATCTACAATGCTCTTAATTATAGGTCCTATGTCTACTGTTTGACTCTTTTTATCCATAGCAGAAAGCTTTGCGAAAGCAAGTATTTCATAAATGAGCCCTGTCATTTTTTGAGTGCTTTGCTTGGCATAGTCAATGTATTGCAGCGCTTCATTTCCAAGACTCGTGTCTGGATCTTGTTGTAGTAGCTCTAAGAACCCTTGTATACTATCCAAGGGGTTCTTCAAATCGTGAGCAATAGTAAACGTGATTTCTTCAGTTTGACTTTTTTGTAATTGCAGTTGGGTTTGAATTTCTTCAAGTTCAAATGACTTTTTCCTGGATTCCAGCAAACGTTCTACCAGCTTGGCTAAAGATTTTAGAGCTTCAATCTGAGAGGCAGATAATACCTTGGGTTTAGAGTCTATAACGCAAAGTGTGCCAAGTGCGATACCTTCCTTTGTAGACAGGGGCATCCCCGCATAGAAGGCGATTTTGGGTTCTTTTAAAACAAGAGGATTCTCTTTGAAACGCTCGTCTTCTGTAGCATCATTTACGATAAGCATTTTATTGGGATCGATAATAGCATGAGCACAAAAAGCTACATCTCTAGAGGTCCTTTCTATTTCTAGACCGTATTTCGATTTAAAAATTTGTGATTTTGCATCTACAATGGTTACTAGGGAAATTTTTGTTTTGCAAATATCTGATGCCAATTTTGTTATGAGATCTAAATCTAAATCGTTTAAGTTCTCATCTAACTTTAGGCTTTTTAATTCTTTAAGTCTCTCAACTTCATTATCAGGAATAGGAGGTTTTTTCATTTCTTTTGGTCTTTTGGAAGGTTAACATAAAATACAGATCCCATACTTAGCACTGATTCTACATTAATACTTATTTCAAATTTATTAATTATTTTATTAACTATCGCTAAACCGATGCCAGCTTCAGGATAATTTTTAGCCTTAGAACGTCAATAAACATTTCAAAATTCCCTTTAAAATCTTATTTTGCGTTTCCCATACCTTGATCTTAGTCGCTAAACATAATAATTTTCCTGATCTTTGTTATTCATTTCAATCATAGCCTGTCCTTTTGAATAATTAAGGCCATTCTCAATAAGGTTTAAAAAACGTCTTTCAACTAAGAATAAATTATCATCATTTTTCCAAGAACTACCTCCGCCTTGTGCTCTTTAAGAGTTTCAGATAAAAGCCTTTTGACTTCCATCAACATGGATTCAACATTCACCTCGGAAAACTTAACATCGTTTTGTCCTGCTTTTGAAAAATTGAGTAAACCTTCTATCACCTACCGTATATGCTTAGTACCATCGATGGCAAAACTGAGGTATTCTTTTGCCTTTTCATCAAGTCCTTTATCATACTTTTTTTTCGAGTCTTGACATTGTAGTAATCAATCCAATAAGCCTTGCAAATCATGAGAAGTGATGTATTTAAATTTGTCAAGATTGTTATTAGATTTACTTAAGGGTTTAGATTATATTTTAGTTATCGATTTAGATTTTCTAGCTTGGATTTAATATCATCTGAATTCTGTAATATCCTGAAGAGATCCAACTACTCTTAAGGGTTCGCCAGTTGGATCTCTTATCACTGAACCAGTGTCTAAAACATTAGCGTAAGAACCATCTTGTTTTTTAAACCGGTATTCTATACTCCAATCTTTTTTTGCTTTATCATTTAAGAAATTATCAAATGATTTTTTAACAGAGGACCTGTCTTTTGGATGTATTTTTTCCAGCCAAGCTTCTTCTGCGTCATTAAATTTATTTGGGTTGTAACCAAATAATTTTTGAAGACCACTCCCCCAGGTTATTTTATTATTTTTCAAATCATAATCCCAAACCGCGTCTTTCACGGTCTCTGCGATAATCTTAAACTTTTCGTATTGAGTTTTTAGGATGCTTATGTTTTCTTTATAAGCAGTTACATCTCTACCTATACAAAACACATCTTCACTATCTTCTAAACTGAAAACTGTCCAATCCACTTGAAATATTTGTGAGTTTTTAGCTATAATGCATAGCTCTTTGGAATAAAATCCTTTTTTGGTTTTTGCAGTTTTGATTAAATCCATTGTGGCCTCTCTATCCTCTTCAACTACAAAATTTAAAAAAGGTATAGTCATAAATTCTTCTTGGCTATACCCTAGAATATCGCTTGCCCTTTCATTTATTCTTTTCAAATACCCATTTCCACCAGCGATGCAAAGTAAACCTGGTGTATATTCAAAAAACGTACTCAGTTCATTTTCTGTTCGCTTTCTTACAATTTCGTTGGCAAGCTGGACAGAAAATTCTTCGAAGATTGCATTGAGAGATTCTAAGCGAGAATAAGTGTCATCGAATCCTAGAATAACAACTCCAATTGCTTCTCCTCTGGATCGAATTTGAAATCCATAACTAAGTTTAATAGCTTCCTCTTCTACTGGAAGCGTTTTATCTTTATGTGTTTTAATAATAGGAGTGTGTTTTTCAAATATTTCTTGAGCAAAATCTTTGGAATACAAATCTGCAAATTTGGAGCCTTGCTCTATCAGTTTTCCATTTTTGAAACTTAATGACTTGGTCAATTTTTTAGAATAGTGATCTACCAACCAAAATTCACAAAATTTAGTTCTTACCAGATCTTCTATTTTTAAAGCAATCTTGCAAAGCACGTTTTCCAAAGCATCGCTGCCTTCAAACGCTTTATGAGTAAACACTAAAAGTTCTCGTTTCTCTTCATTTGTTTTTAAAGCATTGATGTCCCTATTGACAATCATCCAGTGAGTATACCAGCCTTGATCGTTCATGATAGGCGTAATTGAAATATTATTCCAGAACTCAACATCACCTTTTGTTAAACTCAAGACAACTTCGTCAACCGAGACCCACTGACTGAGTTCTTCTTCCAATTTTAAAAACTTTTCCTCATTTTTTGAGGTGACATAAAATTCTTTTGGTGTTTTACCTAAGATTTCAGAAACTTCAAACCCAAAAAGCTTTTGAAAGCTAGAGTTAGCGTAAATAATTTCAGATTCAAAAAAACTATCACTTTTTACTTCCGAAACTATAATAGAGTCTTTGGTACTACCCACCAATTTTTCTAGTAAATCAAGATGGTTTTCTCGTTTCAAAAGCTTTGAAATATCTTGAAGTGCCCCAATGAGACGTATGGGCTTACCGTTACCATCCCTTACTATAATTATATTTTCACGAACATGAGCATAATTCCCTTTACGGTTTTGAAAGCGATAAGCAAAAGTCCATTTGTTAAGGCTTTTATCTTCTAGAGCCTCATTCAAACTTTCGAAAAAAGGATCAAAATCATTTGGATGAATCTTAGATTCCCAAAATGACTTTGAAACCTTGTTATCTTTAGTTTTGTAACCAAAAAGTCGTTCATAACCGTCACTCCAATACAACTCATCTTCATTTAAGTTCCATTCCCATACCGCATCGGAAGTCGCTTGTGCAGCAAGATCAAACCTGGTCCTGGCTCTAGCTAGTTCATGTTTGGTTGCAGAACTTTCTGTAACGTCTACCACTGTAGAAATCATTAAATTCTGTTCAAACAAGGGAATATTTTTGGCATTGACAATTTTCTTCTCTCCAGATTTGGTTGTAATAGTAATGTTCTTCCACTCCATTTGGCTAGCATCCCCAGATTCAATATTTTGCATAACTCTTTCAGAAACTTCTTTTCTATAAGCTTCTACGGGGTATACTTTTTCAAAAAAAGTTGAGACATCTTTCAAGTCGTCCAGGTCCCAACCATAGATCTCAATAAACTTTTTATTCATATACAAAGAGACAGAATCATCTATCTTATTCACCGAAACTCCCATCGGAAGAGATTCAAAAATCTGCTTAAAAAATTCAAGCTCTTTGGTTGTTGATATAGCCTTGCTTTGATGATTGGACTCTAAGGCTACAAAAAGAAAGGATTGGTCTTGCAGCTTTAAAGATGTACTTTTAAAAATGAATAATTCTTTTTCTGTTTGTATGTGTATTGGATCCGAAGTAGTCGATTTACTTTCTATACTTAACTGTTCAATTAAGGTTTTGCAAGCATTACCATTTAATCCGAAGGTGTTTATCAAAAATGGCCTTACCCCTTCCTCCTTTTGAGGATTCGTCTTAAGTTTTGAGTATTGATTTAATTTATCATTAAAACCAATAACTTTAAGTTTATTTTTATCAACTCGAAGAAGAAACGCAGGGCGCTCAAAAAAAGTCAATACCTGTTCTAGTTCTAAAAGTAGTGCTGACATGTATTGATTGTTTTATATATTGTAAAAGGTAGAGTATTCTTACTGAAATTTCAGTATTTACTCTTAAATTTAAAGAAAATTAAGATGCGAACAAAACTACTATTTTATTGCTGTTTATGTATTCAATTTGCAACTTTTGCACAAAAACCTTCAAATTCTGATAAATTTGCGCATACTTTTTCTATTGTAGCTCAAGATCCAGTCACGGGAGACATGGCCGTTGCGGTACAAAGCCATTGGTTTTCTGTAGGGACTTCGGTGCCTTGGGGGAAGTCTGGTGTTGGTGTTGTAGTGACTCAGTCTTTCGTAAATCAAAACTATGGTTACGAAGGTTTAAAACTTATGGCTAAAGGACTTTCTGCACAAGAAGCCTTAGATCAACTTAAAAAAGAAGACGAAGGCGCTGCATTTAGACAGGTTGCTATGCTTTCCAAAGATGGTTCTATTGCTGCTTTTACAGGCGAAAAATGTGTTGAAGCTGCTCTTCACCTAGTAGAATCTCATTATAGTATACAAGCCAACATGATGGAAGATGAAAATGTCGTGTATGCCATGAGGAAGGCCTACGAAGATAACGATACTTTAAGTCTCGCAGAACGTGTAATAGCTGCTATGAAAGCCGCACAAGCAAGCGGTGGGGACATAAGAGGAAAACAATCCTCTGCCCTCATTGTTGTAGGAAAGGATGCTCCGAAACAACCTTGGAATGACAAAAAAATAGATTTAAGAGTCGAGGACCACAAAACACCTGTTGAAGAACTTTCTAGGCTACTAAATAGTCATAGAGCCTATGAATTTATGGAAAGAGGTGACGTCGCTATGGAAAACAATAATCCAAAAGATGCCTTAGATGCTTACAACGCTGCAGAAAAGTTACTCCCCTCGAATGATGAAATCAAATTTTGGAAAGCCGTTGCGCTTGTCAATTCGGACCAAGTAAAAATGTCAATTCCTATATTTGAACGTCTTTTTATGAATGACAAACGCTGGCAAAGACTTTTAAAACGTCTGCCTGCATCCAACTTAGTCACTATCGATAAATCCGCTTTAGATTACTTGTTAAACTTATAAACTATGAAATATTCACTACTATTACTTGCCAGCTTTTTATTTTTAGCTTGTCATGATTCCCCAAAAATAAGCAAAGAAAAAGATATTCCTAAGACGCCAAAATTTGGAATCGTTATCCATGGTGGTGCTGGTGTTATCAAAAAGGAACATATGACAGACTCTCTTCAAAAGGCTTATGAGGAAAAACTTGAAGAAGCTATTAACGTAGGTCATAAAATCCTGGCTGATGGAGGAACTGCCTTAGAGGCGGTTCAAAAGACCATTAATGTTATGGAAAATTCGCCATTATTCAATTCTGGTAAAGGCGCCGTTTTGAATGCTGATGGAATTGCAGAATTAGACGCTTCTGTGATGGATGGTAAAACTTTAAATGCAGGGGCTATTTCTGGTGTACAGCACATCAAGAACCCGATCAATTTGGCCTTTAAAGTGATGAATGAATCGGAACATGTCATGTTAAGCGCATCTGGAGCAGAAGTTTTTGCAAAACTTCATAACCTGGAATTTGTAGACAACTCTTACTTTATTACAGAAAATCGTAAAAAAGCATTAGAATCTTCTAAAGCTAAAGAAAAAGGCGTTTCAGTAAATGAATTTTACCTTAGTAATGAAAAGTATGGAACTGTAGGCTGCGCAGCCCTTGACCAAGAAGGCAACCTGGCTGCTGGAACTTCTACAGGCGGTATGACCAACAAAAAATACGGTAGAATTGGAGATTCACCTATCATAGGAGCTGGCACGTATGCCAATAATAAGACTTGCGCCATTTCTGCTACAGGCCACGGTGAGTATTTCATAAGAAGCGTGGTGGCTCACGACATTTCGGCCATGATGGAATACCAAGGCATTAGCCTGGAGCAAGCTGCTAAACGCGTTATCCAAAAGAAATTAACTGACTTAGGCGGAACTGGAGGAATTGTTGGCATTGATAAGAAAGGAAATGTCGTAATGGAATTCAATACCCCAGGCATGTTCAGAGCAACCAAAACTATGAAAGGCGAAACCGAGATTAAAATGTATAAAGACTAAGCACTTTAAAATTTCAGTTGCTGTTTAGCCAATTCAACGTCTGTAGTAGGCTGTTGGCACGTTTTATTTTCACAAACGTAAATCATAGTTTCTGAAGGATTTTTAGGCAGTTTATTAGTTAAAAGTTCTAAATCTTCAGCCTGACCTCCCAGGAAAATACAATTGCTATGGTAATCGGACTGAAGCTCGAGCGCCTTTTGCTGAGCCTCATTTCCCATAATTGCTACTTCATAAAATGGAAAAGTCATCCAACCATATAAAATTTGCCAATTCGCAAAATAAGGCCCCGATTTGTATAATTTAGATTCCACTTGTTGCAACATTTTCCTGGAAGTATCCAGGTATACTTCGTTATCGAAAAGCTTACCAAGCAGAAAAAGTGATTTTGCTAAAGACGAGTTGGATGCTGGAATCACGTTATCGTTAATTTCATAAGTTTTCGAGATGAGTTGCTCTCCATTTTTTGAGGTATACTGAAACATCGGAGACCTATCTTCTTTAAAATTTTTGAAACAAATTTCAGCTAATTCTTTAGCATGAGCCAAATATTCAATTTTGAATGTGACTTGATA
This sequence comes from uncultured Mesohalobacter sp., assembly GCA_964577705.1. GTDB lineage: Bacteria > Bacteroidota > Bacteroidia > Flavobacteriales > Flavobacteriaceae > Psychroflexus. The sequence goes on along the minus strand of CAZOAD010000017.1, from coordinate 8,276 downwards.
CAGAGCTATAAGAGCTTCCATGGTAAAAGCGTAATCTTCAAGAAAACCAGTGATAGATTTTCCATTTTTTTGAGTTCTTAAAAGTGTCTCTTTTTTAAGAAATCTAGATTTTAAAAGAAACTGAATATTTTCTTCAGCTAAATTAAGGTAACTCTTGTTATGTAAAGCCGTATAGGCTTGAACAAGGCCAGAGACCATTAGGGCATTCCAAGACGTGATTATTTTATCATCCAGGGCAGGATGAATTCTTTTTTGCCGATGCTCATGTAATTTGCTTTTGAGATTTTCAAGATCATTTTCAAAAGAGATGAAGTTCAAATCTTGAGCCTTAGCGAAATCTTGAGGTGATTGTTTAGCGAATAAAATATTAGTGGAAGATTCCCAGTTTCCGCGTTTGGTGATGTTGTAAAAATCTTCGACCAATTTCAATTCATATTCAGAAAGCAGTTCAGACAACTCATTATACTCCCACACATAGTATTTACCTTCTTCACCTTCACTATCTGCATCCAATGCTGAAAAAAATCCAGCTTGAGGATGCATCAATTCTCGTTTTACAAACTCAATAGTTTCAGAAATGACCTTTTTGTAATGAGGTTTTGGAAATGATTTAAAAGCATTCGCGAATAAATTCAGAAGCAAGGCATTATCATAAAGCATTTTTTCAAAATGCGGAGCAAACCACTTATCATCTACAGAATATCGGGAAAATCCCCCACCAATCTGATCATAAATCCCCCCAGAAGATAATTCGTCCAGGGTTTTAGTAAGGGCTTCAGCAGCAAAATGATCTTCAGTCATCTGATAATATTGAAGTAAAAATTGCCATGAATTGGCCATCGGAAATTTAGGCGCCCCTTTGAATCCCCCTCTTTCCAAATCAACGATTTTCTGCCAATTCATAATAAAATCAGAGTAATTGGAAGCTTTAAAAGTATTTATATCTTCTACAGGTGAGAGTTCTTGGGACAACTGAATACCTTCTGTAAGCTTTTCGGCAGTTTCCACTAGCTGATCGTAGCTATTTGCGTAGGCCTTTGCTACGTTGGACAAGACTTTCTTCCAATTGTCTTTTGGAAAGTAAGTCGCCGCATAAAATGGTCTGCCGTCTGGAAGTGCAAAGGCATTGAGTGGCCAACCGCCACGCCCAGTCAACATTTGTGCAGCTTCCATATAAATATGATCGATATCTGGTCGCTCTTCTCTATCTATTTTAATACAAACAAAATGAGTATTCATCAATTGCGCTACCTGTTCGTCTTCAAAAGATTCGTGAGCCATCACATGGCACCAATGGCAAGCCGCATAACCAATACTTATCAGTAAGGGTTTATTTTCCTTATTTGCACGCTCTAGAACCTCTGTACTCCACTCTTCCCAATGAACGGGATTACTTGCATGCTGCAATAAATAAGGACTTGTAGCATATTGTAAATTATTTTCTTTTTGAAACATCCAAATCTTTTTTTGAAAATTACGTAATATTTGTTCCATCTAAATTTAAAGTCATCTTAAAACTGTTTAAGTATAAAAGAGACCATTTTCTTTTTATCACATTACAAGGTAAAATTGGAAAGCGATTTAAAAATCTGTATTTTCAACCTAAATTAAAAATCAATGATCAATAAAACTGTAAATAACGTAACAGAAGCCTTGGAGGGGGTTCAAGACGGAATGACCTTTATGCTTGGAGGCTTTGGCCTAAGCGGTATTCCTGAAAATTCTATAAAAGAACTCGTGAAAAGAAATGTCCAGCAGGTCACTTGTATTTCGAATAATGCAGGTGTAGATGATTTTGGCTTGGGTTTGCTTTTAAAAAAGAAACAAATCAAGAAAATGGTTTCTTCTTACGTGGGCGAAAATGCAGAATTTGAACGTCAAATGCTCAGCGGTGAATTAGACGTAGAGTTGATTCCTCAAGGAACGCTCGCCGAGCGCTGCAGAGCCGCTCAAAATGGAATTCCAGCGTTTTACACTCCAGCTGGTTATGGAACCGAAGTAGCCGAAGGAAAAGAAGTGAGAGACTTTGACGGTAAACCTCACATCATGGAAAAAGCCTTCGTAGCAGATTTTGCCTTCGTAAAGGCCTGGAAAGGAGACGAAGCGGGAAATTTAATTTTCAAAGGTACCGCCAGAAACTTCAATCCGTTGATGTGCGGGGCTGCAAAAATAACTGTGGTTGAAGTAGAGGAATTGGTAAAGCCCGGGGAATTGGATCCTAATTTTATTCATATTCCCGGTATTTTAGTGCAACGCATTTTTCAAGGAGAAAGCTTCGAAAAACGAATTGAACAACGAACCACACAACCTTAAATTCATTCTTAGAACTTATAACTATGCTAGATAAAAACGGAATTGCGAAACGAATTGCTCAGGAAGTGCAAAACGGATTTTATGTCAATCTTGGTATTGGTATTCCAACGCTTGTGGCCAATTACGTGCGCAATGATATAGAATTGGAATTTCAAAGTGAAAATGGAATTTTGGGCATGGGCCCTTTTCCCAAGGAAGAAGAAGTCGATGCAGACCTGATCAATGCTGGTAAGCAAACCATCACCGCTTTACCAGGAGCTAGTTTTTTTGACTCATCAATGAGCTTTGGGATGATTCGAGGCCAGCACGTCGACCTGACAATTCTTGGAGCTATGGAAGTGGCTCAAAACGGGAATATTGCCAACTGGAAAATTCCTGGTAAAATGGTAAAAGGAATGGGAGGAGCGATGGACCTAGTTGGTTCTGCCAAAAACATCATCGTGGCGATGATGCATACCAACAAAGCGGGAGAATCTAAATTGTTAAGCTCCTGCTCACTTCCGCTTACAGGCGTGGAATGTGTTACTAAAATCGTCACCAATATGGCTGTTTTGGATATTGTAGATAAAAAATTTAGGCTTTTGGAACGAGCTCCAGGCGTAAGCGTCGAGGATATTCAAAAGGCTACCGAAGGCGATTTAATCGTAGAAGGAGATATACCTGAAATGCAGATTTAACCTGTAGTTACTAAATTAAAAAAGGGCTAATCTCTACGATTAGCCCTTTTTTAATTTTATAATGTCGATGTATTAATCGATAAGAATCACGACTTTATTGTCTTTCAGCTCAATTGCACCACCAGAAATGTCAAAATAAAATTTCGATTCTTTTTCGTAGAATTTATCCTTAGATGCTTTGGGCAAATTGACAGAAGTATCTAATTTGATTGAGCCTTCTTTCAGAACTGAAACTACAGGGGCGTGGTTGTCTAAAATTTGGAACTCTCCATTAATTCCTGGAACACTCACAGATTTAACATCATCACTAAGTATAATTTGTTCTGGACTAACTATTTCTAAATGCATTGAATTTTATTTTTCTAGTCTTCTTCTTGTAGCATTTTTTCTCCTGCCTCAATAGCTTCTTCGATAGATCCTTTCAAGTTGAAGGCAGATTCTGGAATGTGATCAAGTTCACCGTCCATAATCATATTAAAGCCTTTGATGGTATCTTTAATATCGACAAGCACTCCCTTTAGACCTGTAAATTGCTCAGCAACGTGGAAAGGTTGAGAAAGGAAACGCTGTACACGTCTTGCTCTGGAAACGGATAACTTATCTTCTTCAGATAGTTCTTCCATACCCAAAATAGCAATGATATCTTGTAATTCTTTGTACTTCTGTAATAATTCTTTTACCCTTTGAGCACAATCGTAATGATCATCTCCCAAGATATCTCTAGTCAAAATTCTGGACGTTGAATCCAATGGATCTACAGCTGGATAAATACCAAGTTCTGCAATTTTTCTAGAAAGTACAGTAGTTGCATCTAAGTGTGAGAATGTTGTAGCTGGAGCTGGATCCGTTAAATCATCTGCAGGAACGTAAACGGCTTGCACAGAGGTAATAGAACCTTTCTTGGTTGAAGTAATACGCTCTTGCATAGCTCCCATTTCAGTAGCTAAGGTCGGTTGGTAACCAACGGCAGAAGGCATACGTCCAAGCAATGCAGAAACCTCTGAACCTGCTTGTGTAAATCTAAATATGTTATCTACGAAGAAAAGAACATCTTTTCCCTGTGCTTCACCTGCACCATCACGGAAATATTCAGCAATAGTAAGACCAGACAAGGCTACTCGAGCACGTGCACCAGGAGGCTCGTTCATTTGTCCAAAAACAAAAGTTGCTTTAGACTCTTTCATTCCTTCTTTATCAACTTTTTTCAAGTCCCATCCGCCTTCTTCCATAGAATGCATGAAGTCGTCTCCGTATTTGATAATACCAGATTCTAACATTTCACGAAGTAAGTCGTTTCCTTCTCTGGTTCGTTCTCCAACTCCAGCGAATACAGAAAGTCCTCCGTGACCTTTAGCAATATTATTGATCAATTCCTGGATGAGTACTGTTTTACCAACACCAGCACCTCCAAACAAACCAATCTTACCACCTTTAGAATAAGGCTCAATTAAATCGATCACTTTAATTCCAGTAAATAAAACTTCTGTAGTAACAGCAAGATCTTCAAATTTTGGAGCATCTCTGTGAATCGACATTCCATCTTTACCTGTCTTTGGAAGCTCTCCAAGTCCATCGATAGCATCTCCAGTCACGTTAAACAAACGACCGTAAATATCTTTACCAACTGGCATTTGGATTGGATTTCCTGTGCTAAACACTTCAACACCTCGGCTTAATCCATCTGCAGAATCCATAGCGATAGTTCTGACAGAATTTTCTCCAATATGAGATTGCACTTCAAGAATGAGGTCCGATTTGTTTTCACGTTTGACTTCCAAAGAATCGTAGATTCTTGGTAAATCTTTTGTGTTTTCGAATTCTACATCGATAACTGGACCAATGATTTGAGTAATTTTACCTTTAACTTTAGACATTATCTAAGGACTTTTTTTATTGAATTTTCTAAGAAAATCTTTTCTTTAAATTTTTTGCAAATATATAGTATTTAAATAAATCTTTTATTGCAATATGTATTTTTATGAATAATTGTTTATCGCTATTCTACAGTTACAGATTTTGCAAGATTTCTGGGCTGATCTACATTCTTTCCTAGCATCACTGCAATATGGTAAGAAAATAACTGAAGTGGAATTGTTGTAAGCAAAGGCGTAAGGGCTTCAAATGTTTCCGGAACTTCTATCACATGATCTGCCATGTTTTTTACTGAAGTATCTCCTTCAGTAACAATAGCTATGATTTTACCTTTTCTAGACTTGATTTCCTGTATGTTGCTTACCACTTTTTCGTAATGCCCCTTTTTGGTAGCGATTACGACTACTGGCATTTGCTCATCTATAAGAGCAATTGGTCCGTGTTTCATTTCTGCCGCTGGATAACCTTCAGCGTGTATATAAGAAATTTCTTTAAGCTTAAGCGCCCCTTCTAAAGCGACAGGGAAATTGTAGCCTCGACCTAGATAAAGACAATTTTTTGCATTCTTATAAACCTCTGCCACCTTAATAATATGCTCATTTGACTTTAAGGCTTTTTCAATTTTGGAAGGGATCAATTCCATCTCATTCAGATACATGTGGTAATCTGAATTTGAAATTGAGCCTTTCGCTTTTCCTAATTTTAAGGCTATTAGACTTAAAATAGTAATTTGAGTTGTAAATGCTTTTGTTGAAGCCACCCCTATCTCAGGGCCGGCATGGGTATAAGCTCCAGCGTGAGTTTCTCTAGAAATAGAAGACCCCACTACATTGCAGACCCCAAAAACAAAAGCGCCATTTTCTTTAGCCAGCTTGATAGCGGCCATAGTGTCTGCTGTTTCTCCACTTTGAGAGATTGCAATCACCACATCATCTTTATGGATAACAGGGTTTCTATATCTAAACTCTGAAGCATATTCTACCTCTACTGGTATTCTAGCAAGATCTTCAAAAATATATTCTGCGACCAAACCAGCATGCCATGAAGTACCACAAGCCACTACCACAATACGTTTGGCGTTTAAGAACCTTTCTAAGTTATCATCTACACCAGCCATTCTTATAATGCCTTTGTCGGCAAGCATTCTTCCTCGATAAGTGTCTTTTATAGCACTTGGCTGCTCATAAATTTCTTTGAGCATAAAATGTTCGTAGCCCGCTTTTTCAATTTGATCTAGATTCAATTGAAGTTTTTGCACATAAGGATCTACTAGGGAATCATCTTTAATTTTTCTCACCTTCACGTGTTTACCTAATCTTACGACGGCCATTTCCCCGTCTTCCAAATAGATAGCTTTCTTGGTGTATTCTATAAAAGGAGAAGCATCGGAAGCGATGTAATATTCATCCTCACCTACTCCAATGGCCAGCGGGCTTCCAAGTCTTGCAACTACAATTTCGTTGGGTTTATTTTTGTCAAAGACAGCAATAGCGTAGGCTCCAACGGTTTGATTGAGGGCAATTTGAACTGCTTTACCAAGCTTTACTTTTTCGTTAACCATGATATCTTCAATCAAGTTAACCAGCACTTCTGTATCTGTATCTGAAGAAAATGAGTAACCTCTGTTCTGCAATTCAGTTTTTAAGGATTCATAGTTTTCAATTATCCCGTTGTGGATAATGGCCAAATTTTCAGAATTGGAATAATGTGGATGAGAGTTGACATCATTAGGCTCTCCGTGGGTAGCCCACCGTGTATGACCTATTCCTACTGTACCTTTCAGCTCAATTTCTGATTCGCATTTCTTCTGCAAATCATCCACCTTTCCCTTAGTTTTACAAATATTGAGGTCTTTCCCATCATAAATTGCAATTCCGGCACTGTCATACCCTCTGTATTCAAGACGCTTCAAGCCTTTTAATACAATTGGATAAGCCTGTTGCTTACCGATATAGCCTACAATTCCACACATAATAAAATATTAGTTAGTTTCAGTATAAAAAATTCTCAATTTAAGTCGCTTTGTTTCTGTAGCAGAACGGTTACCGTGAATTACAATACCCCTCGGAGTTTCCATCATGCTTCTAGGGACATTTTCTGAAATCCCAAGTTCAGGCTCTTTGGTTTCCACAAGACTAGGCTCATTGACATTTGGAGAAACATAAAGTCCCAAGCGTACATTTGTGGAATCATTGTTAATGATGTTATTAATAAAGGAAGTCACTCTGATTCTATAAAAAGGATCTCCGTTTTCATCCTCTCTTAAAGGTCCTAAATGGACTTGCCTGGATAGAGCAGGATTCTCTGAAGCAGTAGGGTCCAAAACGAAATCCTCCAAAACCACTTCTTCATCCAAATTAAATAAAAACACCCGGTTAATTTTATTTTTGGAAGTCGGAGCAATTTGCTCATTCAGATACAGATCCAATCTAGCTTCATTGATCAGCCAGTTATTGGCTCTCAATTCATCCAATTCATCTGAAACTCCGTTACCGTCCAGATCAGGACCGGTAAAAAGTTCAATAATTCCTGATGAACCCTGTCCACCTTTAAGGTAAATATTTTCTTCACCTTCTTCTGTATTTTGATTGGTTAAATCTACATTGAAATCATTTTCATAGAGATTTAATTTGATCCCTTCAAAATTCAAAGCAAATTCACTGTAAGTAGTTATGACTTCGCTTTCTCCATCATCATTGGTTTCTTCAGTTCCATTGCGGTAATAAATAGTAATATTGGCATCAGGATTTTGCAAGTCAAACATAGACATACTCAATACTGGCTGTTGTTGCTCTGCTTCAATTAAATAACCTCTTAAAAAATTTCTGAAAGCGGTGTTACTAGCCAAAACTTCAGGACTAGCATTGACAACCCTTTCTTCAAAATGCTGAATTGGCATTTTTATCCTTATCCTTGGTGAAAGACTGAGAGTATCAATAGTTCCTTCTTCATTTCTCTGGGCTAAAATAACATCCTCGGTTAATTCAGAAGGAGTTATAATTTGGGAAGACACCACGGTATCAGAACTTATATTTGGCCTAAACTCATCCAGCTGATCGGTAAAATAAAGTTGATTATCTTGAAAATCTCCATCCTGACCTGGATCCAGATTTCTTAAAAATTGGTTGGATTGAAACACATTAATTTTAAAGCTGCCTTCCCCATAGACTGAATCTAAGACATACTCGTTCTGTTGAACTTGTCTACTAAAAAAAGGAAGGGTCATCACGACAGAATCTACGATTGGATCTTCTCCAAAGTCTGGTCTGGTTTGAGATAAACTGACTTGGGTTAAAATTTTAGCCTCCGATAAACCATAGACAGGATCAGCATATTTACCTAGTAATAAATTCCTAAAACCATTAGTTCGGATTGAATTGTGTTTTTCACTGTAAGCAATCACATTTTCAGATT
>CAZOAD010000016.1:21016-47386 GCA_964577705.1 uncultured Mesohalobacter sp. | reverse complement strand
ATGTCCCAGGCGGTTGAGCTGTCTTCAGAATCGTTGATGACAATCGCATTAAGCAAACCTCTACCTCTTACGAGTTTGACAATGTTGTGATGTTCAATAAATTTATTCAATTCGCTTCTGAACAAGTCTCCCAGTCGTCTTGCATTTTGAGCCAGTTTTTCATCTTTCACTACCTCTAGTGCTTCCATAGCAACTGCCGCTGCAACCGGATTTCCACCAAAAGTAGAACCGTGCTGTCCAGGCTGAATCACATTCATGATATGATCATCGGCTAGTACTGCCGATACGGGATAAGCACCACCAGACAAGGCTTTACCTAAAATTAAAACATCTGGTCGAGAATAAGTTGCTTCTTGTCTTTCACAGTGACCCTGACAGTCACATTTTCCACAAACTGCCAATAAAGCTCCTGTTCTGGCAATACCTGTTTGGATTTCATCGGCCATAAACAAAACGTTGTGTTCGTTACAAAGGGACTTTACTTTTGGAATAAAATCATCTGCTGGGGTATAGACTCCAGCTTCACCTTGAATAGGCTCAATTAAGGCTCCAGCTATGTTTTTATTTTCTTTCAAAACTTTTTCTAAAGCTTCAGCATCATCGTAAGGCACTTTGATGAATCCTGGCGTATAGGGTCCGAAGTTTTTTCTTGCCCCCTCATCATTGCTAAAAGAAATAATAGTAGTTGTTCTTCCGTGGAAATTATTTTCAAACACAATAATTTGAGCCTCAGTTTCTGGGATTCCCTTTTGTTCGTAAGCCCATTTTCTACAGATTTTGATAGCTGTTTCTACTGCTTCTGCACCACTATTCATTGGGAGAAGCTTATCAAATTTAAAATACTCTGTTGCGTATTTTTCATACACACCCAGCACATTGTTGTGAAATGCTCTAGAAGTAAGTGATATCGTTTGAGATTGTTTGTGCATGGCCTCTACAATCCTGGGATGGCAGTGACCTTGATTTACAGCAGAATAAGCGGATAGAAAATCGTAGTATTTTTTTCCCTCAACATCCCAAACGTGAACACCTTCACCTTTCTTTAGCACGGCTGGAAGAGGATGGTAATTATGTGCTCCATACTTATCCTCAAGAGCAATTGCTTCTTGAGAGGATTTTACATCTTCTACTTTTAATTTATCTATTGTATCTACTGACATATCTAGTATTTTTAACGATTTTCACAAAAATAAGGATTTGATAGACCATTAAAAATTATTAACGAAGCCTTAGGTCAATTTAGTTTGAATATAAATAAAAAGGTCTAACAATACTTAATTAATCTTAAATTTGAATCCAATTAAAACTTAAGGCATGTATCAAGACTCCAGGCGATACTCCAAAAAAATTATAGGAAAAATAAATGATACACTTTCAAAGCAATTGAATTGGCAAAGCCGTTCTCTTCAATTTTTATTAAGTTTTTTACTTGCTTTAGGGTTAACTTATTTCATCAAAGGTCCAGATTTCATAGAGGGACAAACTTCTGTTTTATTCATTTTACTATTTTCCATCGGTTTATGGGTTACAGAAGCCATACCCCCCTTTGCGGTTGGAATTTTAATAATAGGCTATTTGGTATTTACCATGAGTAACCTAGAGCCTGAGAATGTGAAGCAATATGTCCAAACTTGGTCAGACTCTGTAATTTGGTTGTTTCTTGGTGGTTTCTTTATTGCGGAAGCGATGAAAAAAACAGCTTTAGATCAATCTTTACTCAAGCTTATTGTTCCTAAACTTGGTGAACAGTCTAAATATATTCTACTTGGCTTAATGTTGATCACAGCATTTTTATCTATGCTAATGAGTAATACTGCAACTACGGCCATGATGATTGCCAGCATTAGCCCCATCACTTTAAGTTTGGGAAAGAATGCCCCACTTACCAAATCGCTCTTAATCGGCATCCCTACTGCTGCAGCCATAGGAGGAATGGGAACGATCATAGGCTCTGCCCCCAATGCAATTGCTGTTGGAGCTCTAGATGGTATTGGCGTCCGGATTAGCTTTTTTGAATGGATGCTAGTAGGTATTCCTTTGGCGCTGGTTTTAGTATTTATATTTTGGATTGCTTTAATAAGAAAATACCAGATCAAACACAATTCGCTTGACTTGAGTTTTCTACAAAAAATGAAATCAGAAACAAACAATGATATATCTAAAGTTCAAATACGAATCACTGTCATCATCATAATTTCGAGTTTAATATTCTGGTTAACATCTCAATGGACTGGGATACCCGTAGCCGCGGTATCAGGAATTCCAATAGTTGGCCTCACCATGTTTGGCATTCTGGATGCCGACGACATGAGAAAATTACCATGGGACACCTTAATGTTAGTCGCTGGAGGACTCGCTTTAGGACTAGCGGTGCAGCAACAAGGATTAACCGATTATTTCATCAGTTTCATTCACATACAAAGTTTAAACTTTTACGTTTTAGCCATAGTATTCGCATTGCTTAGTGTTATATTTTCAAATATTATGAGCAATACAGCAACTACAACGATTATGGTTCCTATAGCAATATCTATTGCTTTACTCCTGCCTGAACAATCACCTAAGACTATTCCTTTAATTATTGCCCTAAGCGCATCCTGTGCTCTACTTCTGCCTGTCTCAACACCACCAAACGCTATTGCTTATAGCACAGGCCAACTAGAACAATCTGATTTTAGATTCGGTGGAATTTTAATCGGAATTTCAGGACCTATACTGGTAACACTATGGGTCATTTTAGTAGAGTTTTCTTAAGATTAACTACATTTAAAAAGAAAGTTAATCGAATAAAGCAGTAATTCAAACAATGCCTTATTTTTGCGACATGGCTAGACGAAAAAATTCGAAAAAAACCTTTGACCATGTGGAGGTTCTTGATGCTGGAAGCAAAGGAAAAGGTATAGGCAAAGCTAGTGATGGCAGAGTTTTAATTATTGATAAAGTAGTTCCAGGTGATATTGTAGACGTCACTACTTACAAAAAAAGGAAATCTTACTACCAAGCAAAACCTCATCACTTTGTGAAGTTATCTCCAAAACGGACGGAGCCCGTGTGCCAGCATTTTGGCGTTTGTGGTGGATGCAAGTGGCAAAATATGGCTTATGAGCATCAGCTTTATTATAAAGAAAAGGAAGTCCTCGAAAACCTTAAGCGAATTGGTAAAATAGATATTGCTGAAACCAAACCTATCCTAGGAAGCAAAGAGATTTACTTCTACAGGAATAAAATGGAATTTTCCTTCAGCAATAGTAGATGGTTAACCGAGTCTGAAATTAATAGTGGCGTTGATATTCAAGATAAAAATGCGCTTGGATTTCACATTCCGGGAATGTGGGATAAAATCCTGAATCTTGAAAAATGCCACCTGCAGGAAGACCCCAGCAATGCCATCAGAAATAAAATAAGGGATTTTGCTACCGAACATAATTTGGAATTTTTCAATCCCAGAGAACAAGTTGGTTTGCTTAGAACTTTGATGATCAGAACGAGTTCTACTGGAGAATACATGATTTTAATTCAGTTTTATCAGGAAAACAAAGCTAAACGTGAACTTTTATTGGATTACATTATCGAGGAATTTCCCGAGGTAACCTCCTTACAATACGTCATTAATGAAAAAGGAAATGACACAATATATGATCAACAAGTTATAAAATACTTTGGCCAGGATTTCATTTATGAAGAAATGGAAGGCTTAAAATTTAAAATCAATGCAAAATCCTTTTATCAAACCAATTCCGATCAAGCCTATGAGCTTTATAAAATCGCAAGAGAATTTGCCGACTTGAGTGGAGACGAATTGGTTTACGATTTATACACAGGAACAGGAACGATTGCCCAGTTTGTTGCCAAAAAAGCTAAGCATGTGGTTGGTATTGAAGCCGTACCAGAAGCTATTGAGGACGCCAAAGCTAATGCAAAACTGAATGGTATTGAAAATACGTCTTTCTTTGCCGGAGACATGAAAAAGATTTTTACTTCAGGTTTTATTGCAGAACACGGTCAGCCAGATGTGATTATAACAGATCCTCCAAGAGAAGGCATGCACAAAGAAGTAGTCGAGCAAATACTAAATGTTAAACCAAAGCGTATAGTATATGTGAGTTGTAATTCTGCAACTCAAGCCAGAGATCTTCAGCTTATGGATGAATTTTATAAAGTTGAAAAAAGTCAGGCTGTGGATATGTTTCCGCAAACACACCATGTCGAAAATGTCGTTAGTTTAAGATTGAGGGAATGAAAAAAATACTGTTCAGTTGTTTCTTTTTTTTGATCACCGTTTCGCTTTTCATTTCTTGCGAAAGGGATGATATTTGTGCAGAAGCGACGGTAACTACGCCAAAGCTAGTCATTGATTTCTTTTTTGATGATAATACCCAAGGGGTTAGAAATGTAGTTGACCTGGAAGTAAGAGAAGTTAACAAAGATACCAGTGATGTTTTTGGAGTCTTCAATGCGTCAAGTATTGCCATTCCTCTTAAAACTGATGCCATTGAAACCAGTTATGTGTTCAACCTGAACTCTCAAGATGAATCCGGAGGTCTTACGGATACGCTTATTTTTTCATATGCTACAGAAAGAATTTACGTAAACAGAGCCTGTGGATTTAAAGTGAACTTTATTGATTTTAGTGCAAGACTAGTAAATCCATCAGATAATCCAGAAGGATGGGTACAGAATATACGAATAGATGAAAGTATTATCGAAAATGAATCTGAAACACACCTGTCTATATTTTACTAGTTTTCTTCTACTTTTCTTTTCAAAAGTAAGTTTAGCACAAGAAAACGCTGATGCCGAATACGAACAGGTAACTGATTCTATATTTTACAAAGACAAATACGGGCTAACAGTTAGCTTAGACTTGAGTAGAATAGGACAAAGTTTTTGGGATTCTGAATATCAAGGCATAGAAATAGCAGCTGATTACAGATTTTCTGAAAATTTATATATAGCTGGAGAGCTGGGAAATGAAAATGCCATTTATAATAATGAAAACCTTCTCAACGAATCTGATGGAAGCTACATCAAGCTCGGAGTCAACTACAATGTTTACGATAACTGGATAGGGATGAATAACCTCATTTATGTAGGATTTCGTTATGGATTTGCTACTTACTCACAGAATTTACAAAGTTTTAGAATTTACACGACAGACGATTATTTTCCACCAGATGTGAGAGATGAGAATACAACATACGGTAACCTTACAGCCAATTGGCTAGAGTTACAAGCAGGATTGAGGGTGAATATTTTTGGAAATTTCTTCCTTGGTGCCCACGTTCAATTAAAAAATATGATTTCAGCGACAGCTATTCAAAATTACGACAATCTGTATGTCCCTGGATTTCGTAGAACTTTCGATAATTCCAGTATTGGAGCCGGGTGGGGATATTCTATAAGCTATTTAATTCCTTTGTACTCCAAAACCAAAAGGCAGGCAGTAGATAATTAATTTACTGCTTAGCTGCTTTTTTTGAACCCTCGTAAATCTGATAATTCAAGAGTCTGGATTCCAATTTGGCATTGTATAGTTTGATTTTTCGCGACGGTCTTAAACCCACATGCTTGATGGCTTCGAGATCTGCAATAATAAACCAGGCTGAAGTTCCTGGATAATTTTGCTTAAGTGTGTCTCCTAGTTTTGAATAAAACTTAGGAATATCCACATCCAGTCTTACGCCATAAGGTGGGTTAAACACCATATGCAGGTGACGTTCTGAGGTTTTGAAGGACTCAAAGAAGTCCTGACGTTTGACCTCAATGAATTCTGAAAGATTTGCATTTTCAATATTCTGAGTGGATTTCTCAACAGCAGAAGGTGCTTTATCATAACCTTTAATTTCAAAATTGAAAGACCTCACCTTCTTCAAGGTAGAATCTTTGATAATCTCAAATAACTCTTCGTCAAAATCTTCCCACTTCTGAAAGGCAAAGTGGTCCCGGTTGATGTTTGGCGGAATATGACAAGCAATCATAGCTGCTTCAATAAGCAATGTTCCACTTCCACACATGGGGTCTAAGAAGTCACACTGTCCAGACCAACCTGATTTCAATAGTAAACCTGCAGCAAGAACTTCATTGATTGGTGCAATATTAGTGGCTGTTTTGTACCCTCTTTTAAAAAGTGGCTCTCCAGAGGAGTTTAAGCTTACTTCGCAGTTTTCCCTATCGATATGTATACTTACCTGGCAGTCTGGCTGGTCGGTATCGATGTTGGGTCTGGTCTCAAACTTATCGCGGAATCTATCTACGATGGCATCTTTAGTCCTAAAAACAACATACCTGGAATGGGTGAAGATTTCAGAATTCACAGTAGATTCTACCGCAAAAGTCCCGTTTTTATCGATCAAATTTTCCCATGCAAAAGCATTAATCTTTTTATAGAAATCTTCTTCATTATAAATTTTAAAACTAAAAATAGGTTTCAAAATGCTAATCGCAGTTCTGAGACTTAAATTGGCTTTATACATAAAACCTAAATCTCCAACAAAAGAAACGTGTCGCACTCCTTTCTGGATTTCCATCGCCCCGAGTTCTCTCAGCTCTTTCGCTAGCTCGTCTTCGAACTCATAAAGACACTTAGCTATCATTTTGAAATTATTTTCCATAAAGAAGATATTTTAGAGCGCAAAAATACACTAATTTTGCACCCTAATTTTTTGAAACGAAATTTATAAGCCCTCAAAATTGAATTAAATCATTTTTATGAACATACTCTTGCCAATTGTTGCAGTACTCATAGGGTTTGGAATCTCATATTTTGTATATCAAAAATCGATTACCATTAATCTACTACTTGCCTTTAGTGGATCATTTTTACTTTCGGTTACCGTACTAGAATTTCTACCAGACATCTATGGAGGTGGTGAAAATTCAATAGGGATTTATATTTTAGGCGGAATTTTACTACAGATTATTTTAGAGTATCTATCCGGTGGCGCTGAGCATGGTCACTTTCACCTTTCAAAAGAAAAAAAAGAATTTCCCTTTATTCTGTTCATCAGTTTATGTATTCACGCCTTTTTAGAAGGTATACCTATACATGGGAATGAGCATTTGCTCTATGCCGTCATTGTGCATAAAGTGCCTATCGCCATCATCATTGCTTCATTTCTCTTCAATACCAATTTATCCAAATTCAAAATTATCGCCTTTCTTCTTGTTTTTGGACTTATGACCCCGCTTGGTAGTTTTGTTCAATCCAATACTACTTTGTTAGATGAAATTGCCATTTATCTCGATGCTGTAGTGATTGGTATTTTTCTACACGTCTCTACAACCATTTTATTTGAATCTTCGAAAGATCATAAATTCAACATTTATAAATTTGGAGTTATCGTTTTAGGGATAGTTTTGGCTTTGGTTCTTTAAATAAGACTAGCGTTTTAAGTGCAGAATTTGTGGATTATTCTTAATTTAGCGCTTTTAAAAATCTTAGCAAACAAAATGTTATGAGTAAATACGATATAATAGTTTTAGGAAGTGGTCCTGGCGGATATGTTGCAGCTATAAGAGCCTCTCAACTTGGTTTCAAAACAGCCGTGATTGAAAAAGAGAGTCTTGGTGGTGTTTGTCTTAATTGGGGATGTATTCCAACAAAAGCTTTGTTGAAAAGTGCGCAGGTTTTTCAATATTTGAATCATGCTGAAGATTACGGTCTGAGTGTTAAAGATCCAGATAAAGACTTTACCAAAGTAGTTAAACGTAGTAGATCTATTGCTGAAGGTATGAGTAAAGGTGTTCAATTCTTGATGAAAAAGAATAAAATTGATGTTATCATGGGACACGGAACGCTAAAAAAAGGCAAGAAAGTCTCTGTGAAAGATGACAAAGGAAAGACAACAGACTACGAAGCAGATCACGTTATTATTGCTACTGGAGCTCATTCTAGAGAACTCCCTAACTTGCCCCAAGATGGTAAAAAAGTAATAGGCTACAGAAAAGCAATGACGCTAGACAAACAACCTGAATCTATGATCGTGGTTGGATCTGGAGCTATTGGATCTGAGTTTGCCAGCTTCTATAACGACATGGGAACCAAAGTTACCTTGGTAGAATTTCAGCCAAACATTGTTCCTTTAGAAGATGAGGAAGTTTCAAAACAGTTTGAAAAAATATATAAGAAAAAAGGCATTAAAGTGATGACCAATTCTTCTGTAGAAAGTGTAGATACCTCAGGCAAGAAGGTAAAAGCTACGGTGAAGACGAAAAAGGGAGAAGAAGTTATCGAAGCAGACATTGTTCTTTCTGCTGTTGGCATCAAAACACATATTGAAAATATTGGACTTGAAGACGTCGGTATCAAAACAGACAAAGATAAGATCACTGTAAATGATTTCTACCAAACCAATGTTCCTGGTTATTACGCTATTGGCGATGTAACCCCAGGTCCAGCTCTAGCACACGTTGCTTCTGCTGAAGGGATTCTTTGTGTAGAAAAAATAAAAGGTGAAAAGGTAGAAGCTTTGGATTATAACAACATCCCGGGATGTACCTATTCTAACCCTGAAATTGCTAGCGTTGGGATGACTGAAAAAGAAGCTAAAGAAGCTGGATTCGATATCAAAGTTGGTAAGTTTCCTTTTTCAGCTTCAGGTAAAGCAAGTGCATCTGGTGCAAAAGATGGTTTTGTAAAAGTTATTTTTGATGCTAAATACGGTGAGTGGCTTGGCTGTCACATGATTGGTGCTGGAGTTACGGATATGATTGCTGAAGCTGTTTTAGGCAGAAAACTCGAAACTACAGGTCATGAAGTTTTAAAAACAGTTCACCCACACCCTACCATGAGTGAGGCTGTGATGGAAGCTACTGCTGATGCATACGATGAAGTAATTCACCTATAGTACTTAAGATTTAATTACATTTGAAGCTTCTGAGAGTCAACTTTCAGAAGCTTTTTTAGTTAGCACTTATGAGGAAACACATTTCAAGCATCAGCAATCCACTTATAAAACATTTGCTTTCGCTTCAGAAAAAATCAAAACTTAGAAAAAGCAATAACGAATTCATCATTGAGGGGGTTCAGGAATTGACTTATGCCATTGAAGCGAATTACATCATGAAGCAAGTTTTGGTTTGTCCAGATGTATTCGAGAATAATATTCGATTAGAAGATTTGCCAGGTGATGTTATTGATATTTCTAAAGAAGTATTTGAAAAACTAGCTTATAGAACTACTACCGGAGGCATTATAGCTTTGGCTTCAACTCAAGCTTTAAGCTTACACGATTTACGATTCAAGACTAACTCACCTCTTATTTTAGTTGCTGAAGCTCCGGAAAAACCAGGAAACATTGGTGCTTTGCTCAGGACTTGTGATGCTGCCCATCTGGACGCCGTAATTATTGCCAATCCAAAAACAGATCTCTATAACCCCAATATCATCCGATCTAGTGTAGGGACCATCTTTACCAATTCAATTGCCACGGGGTCAACTTCAGAAATAATTGATTACCTAAAAGCAAATAGTATTCAAATTTTTGCAGCTGCACTACAAGAGTCAACTTCTTATCTAGAAGAAGATTTTTCAAAACCAACAGCTATTGTGGTAGGAACAGAGCATGAAGGCCTATCTGAAAGTTGGAGATCTCAAGCTTCAAAAATTATAAAAATACCTATGGAAGGAAAAGTTGACTCCTTAAATGTTTCTGTTTCTGCAGCAATCCTTATTTTTGAAGCTAAGCGTCAACGTTTAAATTCCAAATTTTAATTTATTCCAAAATACCAGCCTGCATGCGTCTTAAATTTCTTATTTCTATTATTGCTTTGTGCACACATTTTGTTCAAGCTCAAGAAGAAATCCCTCAAGATTATTTCAAAAAACCTCTTGATATTCCTCTCTTGCTTTCTGGCACATTTGGAGAATTAAGATCCAATCATTTTCATGCCGGACTGGATATAAAAACCAAAGGGGTCACCGGTTTATCAGTTATGGCTTCTGCAGAAGGTTATGTGGGCAGAATAAAGGTTCAGCATGGTGGATATGGTAAAGCTTTATATATCTATCATCCAAACGGATTCCAAACTGTTTATGCTCATCTGGGAAGTTTTGCTCCCAAAATCCAGGATCTAGTTAAAGCTGCACAGTATAAAAAAGAGTCTTACGAGATCGAATTATTTCCTTCAGCATCAGAACTAAAGATTGAACAAGGAGAAGTTGTAGGGTACAGCGGAAACTCCGGTTCAAGTGGTGGACCTCACTTGCATTTTGAAATTCGAGATTTCAATTCGAAACCTATGAATCCCTTTTTGTTCGGTTTTGAAGAAGTGAAAGATTCAAAAAAACCGCAGATTTTCGCCTTGCATGCCTATCCCCTTGGTTCAAATTCGCACATCAACGGCAGCACAGAACGCCTGCAACTAAAATTGATACAGCGCAGTGATGGGAGCTACAAAACCGAACCAATTAATGCTTTTGGAACCATAGGTTTTGGAATAGATGCTTATGATGTTCTAGATCTGACTTACAATAAAAACGGCATTTATTCTGTAAAAACATTACTTAACGGAAGGCCTGTTTTTGAAAATACCTTTGATAAATTTTCATTTTACGAAACGCGCTATATCAATCGACTCATCGATTTTGAATATTACAATAATAACAGGAGGAGAATTCACAAACTTTTTGTTCAGCCCAATAATCCCTTGAGCGTCTATAAAGATGTTTATGATAAAGGCACTGTTGAAATTCAAAAAGACAACTTAGACCAAAATTTTGAGATTTTAGTTTCCGATTTTAAAGGAAATACCCAGAGTATATTTATTCCTATAAAAACCGATTTCAGAGGAAATTTAGCTCCAAAGGAGACAAAAGAGACCGAATATTTTGCAAAAGCGAATGCTGCAAGCGTTTTTGAGGAAGGTAAAATTGACATCTACATTCCTAAAAATGCACTTTATGATGATACTTTTCTTGATATCAACATAGAAGGCTTAAGTGTTGACCTGCATGAATTTACCACACCTCTTCACAAGTCAATCACTATAGGTTTTGATGTCAGTCAATATGTTCCGGAAGATCAAGCAAAACTATATGTTGCTCAGGTCACCTCCTGGGGAAGTAAGTCTTATTCAAGCACCTACAGAAAAAAAGATAGACTAACCACCAAAACCAATCAGTTTGGAACTTATCAATTAGTTGAAGACAGAACGCCTCCCAGCATAAAACCCAAAAATTTCAGGGACAAACAGTGGGTTTCTAACTTTAGATTTTTGGAACTTGAGATAGAAGATAATGAATCGGGGATTGAATCCTATAGAGCTACTGTAAACGGTGAATTTATCTTGATGGAGTATGATTATAAAACCAATACCATCACTCATGATTTCAACGACGGTAAAATTTCGGATACTAAAAATGAATTAAAAGTCGTTGTTACAGATAAAGTGGGAAATACTGCTATATTTGAAGCAGAGTTTTTCAGAAAAAACTAATTCCTTGTAGATTGAAATACGTTTACTTACTTCTATTTATCACCTTTACCAGCGCAGTCTTTTCACAAACTGCTACAGTACAGGGACTTATCTTCGATGAAAACAACAATACTGTGCCTTTTGCAAACATCAGTTCTTCTAAAAACGGAACAGTTTCCAACTCCAATGGTTTTTACAAGCTTGAAATCTTAGCTAATCAAAACGAAGAACTCAAGATTTCTTATGTAGGTTTTCAGCCGATTACATTGAAACTCAATTTAAAACCTAACCAGGTAGAAGAACTCAATTTTGTATTAAAAACCAGTGTTGAACAAATTGGTGAAGTAATTCTTCAGAACGAAGCGAGAGCTAGAATTGAAGGAGTAACAACACTCACTCCAGAAACAGTAAGAAAAATTCCAGGAGCCAATGCGGGTGTAGAAAATTTATTGAAAACGCTTCCTGGTGTCAATTCCAACAACGAATTGAGTACCCAATACTCGGTAAGAGGAGGTAACTTCGATGAGAATTTGGTTTATGTAAACGATATTGAGATTTATAGACCTTTCCTTATCCGAAGTGGTCAACAAGAAGGATTAAGCTTTGTCAATACAGACTTGGTAAGAAACGTTGAATTCTCTGCTGGTGGATTTAAGGCAAGGTACGGTGATAAAATGTCTTCCGTTTTAGATATTGAATACAGAAGGCCTGTCAATTTTGGTGGAAGTTTTGAAGCCAGTTTCCTAGGGGGTAGCGCCTCTGTAGAAGGAGTTTCTAAGGATAAAAAACTTTCTGCAATTGTTGGTTTGAGATATAGAGACAATTCGCTTTTTGTGAATGCTAAAGATGTTGAAGCCAACTTCCGACCGCGATTTGCGGATGCACAAACCTTTCTAACCTATCAGTTCAGTCCAAAGTTTGAATTGAGTTTTCTCGGTAACATCGCAATTAACACTTACAACTACGAGCCTTTCACAAGACAAACTAATTTTGGAACCATAGACGATCCTCAAGCCCTCCTGGTTTTTTATGAGGGAGAAGAAGAAGATCAATACGAAACCTATTTTGGTGCGTTTAAAGCTACTTACAAACCCAATGAAAATTATACTGGAAAACTTATTGCTTCAGCCTATCACACCAAGGAACAAGAACACTTTGACATCCTTGCTAACTATAGACTGGGAAGTGTAAGTACAGATTTTGGCGATGGCAGTCTTGGTGAAGTAGAATTTACTGAAGGTGCTGGTTCACAATTCACACATGCGAGAAACAATCTGGATGCCTTGATTTTTAACGTGCAGCATTTAGCTAGTCATCAGCTAGATGAACACCTTATAGAATACGGAGCAAGATATTCTCACGAAGATATTAGGGATCGATTACAGGAATATGAAATTATTGATTCCGCTGGTTTTAGCATTCGCCCTCCTCTACCCGATTTCGCAAACGATCAACCCTATAATCCCTTTGATGCTGCGATTGAACCTTTTATAAGCATTAGAGCATTAAATTCTACTAAAATTGATAGGATTACTGCTTTCCTTCAGTGGAGTTACAGAACCAATCTTGGAAATTCTAAGCTCTGGATGAATGCAGGTGTAAGGTCTCAAGCCTGGAGAGTTTCTGGAGAAGGTATAGAGTCCAACACTCAACAGGTTGTAAGTCCAAGAGCTCAAATTAGTTTGAAGCCAGATTGGGACAAAGACATGCTCTTTCGACTTTCTGGCGGATTTTACCATCAGCCACCATTTTACAGAGAACTTAGAGATTCTACAGGAACAGTGATTCCAACGGTTAAAGCTCAGGAATCTATTCATATTGTTGCTGGAAATGATTACAGTTTTAAGCTATGGAATAGACCCTTCAAACTCGTTTCTGAAGCTTATTACAAAAAATTAAATAATGTCAACCCTTATACCATCGAGAATGTAAGAATTCGCTACAGAGCAAGAAACGATGCCGAAGCTTACGCTTACGGCCTGGACATGAGGCTTAACGGTGAATTTGTTCCTGGCACAGAAAGCTGGTTCAGTTTTGGATATTTGAAAACCGAAGAGCGACAAGGCGATAGGGAATACATTTCTAGACCCACCGATCAAAGACTTAAATTTGCTGCTTTGTTTCAGGATTATGTGCCCAACATTCCAAAATTGAAACTTTACCTCAATTTAGTCTATAACACAGGTTTACCAGGTGGTTCTCCTCAATTTGAAGATCCTTATGATTTTCAAAATAGACTTCCAGACTACCAGAGAGTTGATGTTGGCTTTTTCTATGCCTTAAAAGAACCTAATGACAAGTTCAGAAAAGACCACTGGCTATCTATTTTTGAAAATGTAGATGTGGGCTTTGAGGTCTTCAATATGTTTGATAGATTAAACTCAATTACCAACACCTTTGTGAGAGATGCTTCCTCTAGAAATCAATTTGCAATCCCCAACTTTTTGAGTCCAAGAGTTTTCAATCTAAAGCTTTCAGCTCGCTTTTGAAACCGCTAAGTCTTTCAAAGTTGAAATCACGTAATCCAATTCGGCTATGGTAGTAAATTTAGAAAACGAAAAACGAATTCCCGGATAATCCAAATTTTCTCCGTAAACCTCATTTAAAACAAAAGACCCCAGTTGTGCTCCACTCTGGCAGGCACTACCTTTGGAACAGGCGATACCTTTAAGATCCAACTGAAACAGTAACATATCAGATTCTGAAGCTGAAAGCGGAATACTTACGTTGACTAAAGTATATGTACTCTTTTCTATGTCACCGGAGAGACCGTTAAATCTTACGCCAGGAATTTCACTTTGCAAAGCGTTTATAAAATGACTTTTTAATGACTTGATGTATTCAGAATCTGTCTTAAGATTTGAGTAGGCCAACTCCATCGCTTTTTGCAAACCGACTATATTATGTACGCTTTCGGTTCCAGCTCTTAACTCCCGCTCTTGTGAACCTCCATGAATTAAAGGCTTTAAGTGGTTTCTACTTTTAACGTAAAGAAAACCAACTCCTTTTGGTCCATGAAATTTATGAGCACTTACAGCAATAAAATCTACGGGGAGTTCAGCTAGATTCATTGCATAATGACCAATGGATTGTACGGTGTCGCTATGAAAATAGGCCTGGTGTTCTTGGCATAACTCACCCACTTTTTTTATATCTAAAATATTTCCTATTTCATTATTAATGTGCATTAAGGAAACTAGTGTTTTGGAAGAATCTTCCTTCAAAAGACGTTCTAAATGATTCAAATCTACAGAACCATCCTTGTCCAAATTTACAAACTGCAGATCTACTTTGTTTTCTGCATCCATGAATTCCACGCAATTTAAAACAGCATGGTGTTCGATTTTGGAAGAAATAATTCTAGTCACTCCTAGGTCGCGGACCGCACAGGAGATAGCCATATTATCGGCCTCGGTTCCACCAGAGGTAAATACTATACTCGCTGAGGGCACGTTTAATAATGATGCTATAGACTTTCTTGCGGTCTCTACAGCAGCTTTTGCCTTTCTCCCAAAAGCATGCGTTGAAGAGGGATTGCCAAAGTTGGATTTCATACTATCGTGCATCGCCGCAATAACTTGATCGTCGATCTGCGTGGTCGCTGCATTGTCTAAGTAAACTGTATCCATGGTATAAAATTATATGACAAAAATAAATCAAATTTAATTGGAATCCCTTAAGTGTTTTATATTTGGCTTTGAATTTAAGATTATGAAAAGATATCTATTACTTCTTGTTACTGCCTTATGTTTCTGGAGTTGTGACGATGGAGATATTATTGTAAGTGACTTCAATTTTGACTCAGATTCTGCTTTAACCTTATGTGAGTTTCAATTTGAAAATTCCAATCAAAAAGTACTTCATATTGTGACAGAATCCAATGAAGCTATTTCTTTTAGATTTAGTGAAAGTATTTTAGATAATATCGACAATATTATTCAACCTGATAGTTTTACAATCCCCATTAGTAATAACAACAGAGTAAATTACCGAAGACTTGACGCCAGTGTGGATAGTGAAGCCTACTTCTGCCAGACTGTTCCTCCAAGTCAGCCCACTGTGCTCGAGGAGTTTGTTAGCACCACAGGAGGCTCGGTAGAATTTACGATATCACCTGTTTCGGATACAGATGTAGATACAGATACAGATAGAGATGGGATCCCAGATAATGAAGAAATACTTCCGGGACAAAATATTTTTCAATCCGATTCTGATGAAGACGGCATTCCCAACTTCTTAGACATTGATGATGATTATGACAATATTCGGACTATTACAGAAATAGGTGGTCAAACTGCACCAGATATTGATCTCGATACTGATCAAGACGGTATACCCAATTATCTGGATGATGATGATGATGGTGATGGTGTTATAACAAGGTACGAGGACCTAAACGCTTTTACGACTGAAGGTGCCACTCCTGAAGAACCCGTTTTGAATCCACTGGATGATGATACCACTGGCGACGGAACACCAAACTACCTGGATCCTGCAACCTCAGACTCTCTGGTTGTAGATTTTTTTCTGCCCAATACGATATCGAGGAGTTTTAGAATAACTGTGGTGTTCAATAACATTACCCTTCAGAATGTAGCTTCAGATAGAACTATTCGGTTAAACTCTCAGGGATTTGGATTCTTTACTTTTAATACTGATAACGAAGTTTTAACCCCAAGGTAAAATATTAAGATTTACAAATCTGAGTCAGCATCCCGTTGAAGATAAAATAGTGGAATGGTAACATTGAGTACCAGTAAAGTCTCCCTTTAAGCCCTCTGGGTCTAAAGGTGGCATTTTGATGAACTACGTTATTTTCGTCAATAAAAAATTCGAGCCAGGCTTCACCAGGCACTCTCATCTCTGCAAACAATAGTAACCTGCGTTCTTCCTTATCGGCCATAAGCACTCGCCAAAAGTCCAAAGAATCCCCAGGATTTATTTTATCTGGATTGGTTCGTCCTCTTCTCAAACCGACACCTCCAGAAAGTTTATCGATGTAACCCCTTATTTTCCAAAGCGTATTGGCATAATACCAGCCATTTTTACCACCGATTGCCCAAATTTTATCTAATGCTTTATCCGGATAATCGGCTTGCATAGATTGGTGATCGTGCAAGCAACCGTATTTAGGAACTTTGATGTATTTGTTCAAATCTTTCTGAGAATACCGACTGCTTACCTTTGAATCTTTCCAGCTTGAAATCACCTGGTTCTGCTCGATTTTAACGAATGCCATTTGAATAGCCTCCTCATAAGTATGCGGTTGAATACCTAGAATATCTTGAAGTCTGTGATCATTTGCAATCACATTGACTTTCATACTATCTACTAGATTGGCAGCTAACTTATACGAAGTTGACGTTACAAAATATAACCAGTAAGACGAAAGTTTGGGCGTCATTACAGGTACATTTAAAATGGTAAGGTTTAGTCCTCTAACTTTAGCATACCCTTTCATCATATCTTTATAGCTAAGTACGTCTGGCCCACCAATATCGAAAGAATCGTTGTAAGTCTCTTCTTTCCCCAAAACTCCAGTCAAGAATTTTAGGACATCGCGAATTCCAATAGGCTGACATTTGGTATTTACCCATTTTGGAGTAATCATCAGTGGAAGCTTTTCACATAAATCTCTTATGATTTCAAATGAAGCACTACCAGAACCTACAATAATTCCTGCCCTTACCACCGTAAGATTGTAACTTCCCTTGTAAAGAATACTCTCTACATTTTTTCTGGATTCCAAATGCTCAGAGAGATGTTCTTCATTTACAATTCCACTCAAAAAAATAACTTGCTTCACTTGGGTCTCCTTCATGTAAGCATTGAAATGCTCTGCTGTAGTTTGTTCTTTCCTGGAAAAATTTGAGGTGGAACTCGTCATGGAATGAACCAAATAATAAGCGGCATCAATATCTTTTGGAAAAAGATCAGGCTTAACTTCATCTAACAAATCGACTTCGATAATTTCAATTTTAGCCTTGGTTTCCTTATCCACAGAAAGTCGATCGGCACTTCTTACTGCACACACTACCTCATGTCCTTGATCCAAAATTATAGGCAACACCCGCATTCCTATGTAACCATTGGCACCTGTAAGAAGTATTTTCATAGATCAATAATTTTCAAAATCACTGGAAAAATTCTCCGATTTAAATTTTAAAATTTTCTTCAAAAATTCGTGATTTCGTTTTTCTTTAGCCTCTACTTTAATGAAGTAATTGTCCATATATATAGAATAAACCTTAGACTGACCTTTATAGAGTTTCAACTTATAATAAGGAATTACAAGTGCATAAGTTTCCAGTAGAGAGCGAAAAGTCACTATAATTCCCTTAGGTCGCATCTCTACTCCACAAACGTTCAAGTTATTATCCAAAATAAGAAGATTGTGAATTTGGATGCTAGAGGAATGAATATTCAATTTACCAGAACCTATACCTCCCATTTTAATCCTTTCCACAAACTTAAAAGGCTGACCCACTTCCGCGTTGATTTGCTCTTTAATTTTTGGGCGGTTATAAGATACGTTTAAAAGCATGTTTTTGTTTGAAATATACTTAATTCCCGCCTCCCAACTTGGAATGCCCTCTAATTTTTAGATTATCTTTGCAACTGAAACACCTTTACTATGACCCTAGAAACAAAACTTTCTAAGTACATAACTACTTTTTTACAAGAAACCTATGAAGTTGAAGTGGATTCCTTTGAATTTCAACTCACAAGAAAAGAATTTGAAGGCGACCTCACTCTGGTTGTTTTTCCGCTTCTCAAACATATCAAGACCAATCCAGTTCAACTTGGTGAACGCATTGGAGAATACCTTATTAAATCATCTGACGACGTATCAAAATTTAACGTGGTTAAAGGATTTCTGAATTTATCTCTGGCTGAATCTTACTTTTCAGATCTGGTAAATTCTATACGTAAAGAAAAAGATTTTGGCTTTAGAGAAGTGACTCCTGAAAGCCATAAGGTGATGGTTGAGTATTCTTCCCCTAACACCAACAAGCCCTTACACCTGGGTCACATCAGAAATAACTTATTAGGGTTTTCTGTAGCTGAAATTCAAAAAGCAGCAGGAAAACAGGTTTATAAAACCCAAATTATCAACGATCGAGGCATCCACATTTGTAAAAGTATGGTGGCCTGGCAGAAGTATGGTGATGGAGAAACGCCAAGTACCTCTGGAGTAAAAGGGGATCATCTGGTTGGTAAATATTATGTTGAATTTGATAAAGCGTATAAAACTGAAATCAAAGAACTTGTTCAAAAAGGGAAGACTGAGGAGGAAGCCAAAAAACAAGCTCCAATATTTGTTGAAGCTCAAGCGATGCTCAAAAAATGGGAAGCAGGAGATCCTGATGTAGTGGAACTCTGGAAAACCATGAACCAGTGGGTGTATGATGGGTTTGAAATTACCTACAAGAATTTAGGAGTTGACTTTGATAAAAATTACTACGAAAGTGAAACTTACCTTCTAGGTAAAGACTACATAAAAGCTGGCCTCGAAGATGGTGTTTTCTTTCAAAAAGAAGATGGGAGTGTTTGGATAGATTTATCTGAAGATGGGCTTGATGAAAAAATTGTGCTCAGATCCGATGGAACTTCAGTTTACATGACTCAGGATATAGGGACAGCTATTCAGAGAATTACAGATTATAGCATCGATGAAATGGTCTATACGGTTGGTAATGAGCAAGATTACCATTTCAAAGTCTTATTTCTGATTTTGAAAAAGTTAGGCTTTGAGTGGGCAGATCATCTTTACCATTTAAGTTATGGTATGGTGGACTTACCAAGCGGGAAAATGAAAAGTCGTGAAGGCAATGTCGTGGATGCAGATGATTTGATCGAAGAAATGACATCGACTGCAAAAACGATTTCTCAAGAACTAGGGAAGCTAGAAGGTTACGACGAAAATGAAAGAAACGAATTGTACACTATGATTGGATTAGGGGCTTTGAAGTACTACATCTTAAAAGTAGATCCAAAAAAACGCATTCTTTTCGATCCCAAGGAGTCTGTAGATTTTCAAGGGAATACAGGACCTTTTATACAGTATACCTATGCAAGGATTCAATCCATATTGAGAAAAGCTGATCAAGAGGTGGCAGCTTTGGATTTGTCCACTTATCAATTTGACGTCAAAGAAAAGGCACTAATCAAAATAATAAATCAATTTCCAGACATTATACAGCAAGCTGCGGAACAGTTCAGTCCAGCACTTGTAGCCAATTATGTGTATGAATTGGTCAAAGAATTTAATTCGTTTTACCAAAACATTTCAATTTTAGGAGCAGACGAAGCTCAGCAAATAGAATTTAGAGTAGAACTGGCAAGGCTCGTGGGTGAAGTTATTAAAAATAGCTTTAAAGTCCTCGGCATTTCAGTACCTCAGCGCATGTAATCCTTCAGCGTTTACAAGAGCAACGGCGTTGCATTAGCAGAAGCAAGATTCAATAAAAAAGCCTCATTTCTGAGGCTTTTTTTTAGTTATAAAGGAATATTTCCATGCTTTCGTTTCGGACGCTGTACGTCCTTATTCTCTAGCATTGCAAAAGCTTTAAGCAATTTTCTACGTGTATTCCTAGGCATAATGACCTCATCAATAAAACCTCGTTGAGCTGCTTTAAAAGGATTGGCAAAAGTTTCAGCATATTCCGCTTCCTTTTCAGATAATTTCAATTCTGGATCCTTCGCTTCCTTGATTTCTTTTCTGAAAATGATTTCGGATGCTCCTTTCGCCCCCATCACCGCAATTTCTGCAGTTGGCCAAGCAAAGTTGAGATCTGCACCAATATGTTTAGAATTCATTACGTCGTAAGCACCACCATAGGCTTTTCTAGTAATAACAGTTACTCTTGGAACCGTCGCTTCACTTAATGCGTAAAGTAATTTTGCACCATGCAGAATAATTCCATTCCACTCCTGGTCTGTCCCTGGCAAAAAGCCTGGAACGTCAACCAAAACTAATAAAGGGATATTAAAAGCATCACAGAATCTTACAAAACGAGCTGCCTTTTTGGAAGCATCCACGTCGAGAACACCTGCCAGACTCATAGGTTGATTGGCGACTACTCCAACGCTTCTCCCTCCTATTCTAGAAAACCCTACAATAATATTTTCAGCATAATTTTTATGAACTTCAAAAAATGAATCTTCATCAATAATACCTTTAATAACCTCATGCATATCATAAGGTTTATTTGGACTATCAGGAATCAACGAATCCAAGTTCTCCCTTACCTCATCCTGCAGATCAACTTCAAAATGTTCTGCAGTTTCGGTATTGTTTTGAGGAATATAGCTGAGTAAAACTTTAATATGCTCTAAGCACTCAATATCATTTACTGAGGTAAAATGTGTCACCCCAGATTTAGTCGAATGTGTACTCGCTCCACCAAGTTCCTCAGAAGTAACCTCCTCGTTTGTCACAGTTTTAACCACGTTTGGACCTGTCACAAACATATAACTCGTGTTTTCAACCATAAAGGTAAAATCGGTCATAGCAGGAGAATACACTGCCCCACCAGCACAAGGTCCCATGATAGCAGAAATTTGCGGAATCACACCAGATGCTTGTACATTTCTGTAAAAAATATCTGCATAACCACCCAATGAGCGCACCCCTTCTTGAATTCGTGCACCACCAGAATCGTTTAAGCCGATAATAGGCGCCCCTACTTTTAGGGCGTGGTCCATTAATTTACATATCTTTTCTGCATGGGTTTCGGATAAAGCTCCTCCAAATACAGTAAAATCCTGAGCATAAACGTAAACCAACTTACCATTAACCGTCCCGTACCCGGTTACCACTCCATCGCCATAATAGATTTGGTCTTGCATTCCAAAATCTGTAGTCCTATGGGTAACCAGTGCTCCTATTTCTTCAAAAGAGCCTTCGTCCAAAAGATAATCTACCCGCTCTCTGGCAGTCAATTTCTTTTTTTCGTGTTGTTTATCAATTCGCTTTTGCCCTCCACCAAGTTTGGCTTCTTCGAGTTTATCTTGAAGTATCTTTATATTTTTACTCATTGGTTTTAATTTCTGATGTTACTTCTGGTAAACGTAATTTTTTTTGATCGGCCTGGTATTGTTTCATAGCCATCAATGCAGCTAAATAAGCCTCTTCTTTAACTTCCTCTTCCAGAATCTCTGGCGTATAAAAGTTTTTAACAAAGTGCGTGTCAAAATCGCCAGAACGGAAGGCTTCATGGTTAAAAACAAACTTCCCAAATGGTAAAGTGGTCGCTACACCTTTGACTTCATAAGCCTTTATGGCTTCAAGCATAAGCTGTATAGCTGCTTCACGGTTGGCCCCATAAGTAACCAATTTTGAAAGCATCGGGTCGTAATAAATGGGGATTTCCATTCCTTCTTCAAAACCATCATCGACCCGTATTCCTTCTCCGCTGGGTTTTCTGTAACGTTCTAATGTTCCAACACTCGGAAGAAAGTCATCTGTAGGATCTTCAGCATAAACTCTAAGTTCAAGAGCATGTCCTTTAATTTTTAAATCTTTTTGCTCAATTTGTAATACCTCTCCTCTGGCGATTCGGATCTGTTGTTCCACCAAATCTACTCCAGAAATCAATTCAGTTACTGGATGTTCTACCTGGAGACGTGTATTCATTTCTAAAAAATAGAAATTTTTGTTTTCGTCCATCAAAAATTCAACGGTTCCCGCACCTACATAATCACAGGATTTCGCAACATCAATGGCTGCTTGACCCATCTTTTCTCTCAGTGCTGGAGTCAAAATAGTTGAGGGAGCTTCCTCTACCACTTTCTGATGTCTTCTTTGAACTGAACATTCACGTTCAAACAAATGCAAAACATTTCCGTGAGTATCTGCTAAAACCTGAATTTCGATATGCCTAGGAGATCCCACATACTTTTCGATAAACACAGCACCATTCCCAAAAGCAGATTCAGCTTCGCTAATAGCGCGTTTCATCTGCTCTTCCAGTTTCTTTTCTTCTTCGACAACACGCATGCCTTTACCTCCACCGCCAGCAGAAGCTTTGATCAGAATGGGATAGCCTATTTCCTCAGCGATTTTTTTAGCTTTTTTGGTATCTGTAATGGCTTCATCTATTCCTGGAACCATAGGAATATTGTAAGTTTTCACAGTTTCTTTTGCAGAAAGCTTATCCCCCATGATTCGTATCGCATGAGATTTTGGACCTATAAAAATCAGTCCGTTCTTTTCTACTTTTTCAGCAAAATCTGCATTCTCGCTTAAGAAGCCATAACCTGGATGAATTCCGTCTACCTCATTAGATTTGGCAATTTCAATAATTTTATCTCCAAGTAAGTAAGATTGATTGGAAGGCGCTGGACCTACGCAAATCGCCTCATCAGCAAACCTTACATGAGGTGCATTCCTGTCGGCTTCAGAAAAAATAGCAACAGTTTTGATACCCATTTGTTTTATGGTCTTCATCACTCTTAAAGCTATTTCTCCTCTATTAGCAACTAATATTTTTTTCATTGTGATGTATTTATTCCATTTCAATTAAAACCTCATTTTTACTTACTGTCTTTCCCTTCTTTACATGAATGGATTTAATGACAGCATCTCTTGGAGCCATAATCGTATTTTCCATTTTCATAGCTTCAAGAACAAGCAAATTGTCTCCTTCTTTCACGTCTTGACCAACTTTGACCATCACATCTAAAATCATTCCTGGCATTGGAGCTTTCACCTCATTGATGATTTGATTGGCAGATAAAGAAAGTCCCATTTCTTTAATAAGAACATCAAGTTTATTTGAAATCTGTACTTGATATAAATTGGAGTTTATTTTGACTGTATAAGTTCTATTCAAAAAGTCGGAAGTCACTATTTCTGAAGTTACTGACTTATTGTTCACCAGCAGATGATGTGATCCAGTAGGGGTTTTTTGGATATCTAAGTTTTGAATTTGTTCTTGTTCAAATTCAAACTCATGCACATCATTTACTTTAGCTTTGAGTAAATGTTTCATGGTTTTATAAAGTTTGTGGGTAAATATAAAAGATTTTAAAAGCATCTCCTTTATATAATCACTCAAATCGAAGATGAATAGTTTGTATTTCGGTAGATTTGCTGAAATACAACGGTAATGAAGAACCTATTCAAAATTATACTTCCAATGCTCATCTTTCTTTTCATAGGTTCTTGTAAAGAAAATCCAGAAAAAAAAGACGTTTTTACGTTTGATGAAAATATTTCTCCAGGATTGATTTTCACCAAAACGGATAATTTAGAAAAGGCTGCGGAAAATTTTAAATCCTATGTGGATACAGATCGGACCCTGGAAATTTCAACAGAAATAAATCACGAACAAAATGCGAAAGATGTGGGTTTAGAATTGAATTTCAATCAAGTCTTCTTTATTGATAACCCAAGGTACAGTGTTCCATTGATTGATGAAAATCCATTGATGGCTTTAGAGCTTCCGGTCAGAATAGGGTTTTATGAAGTCGATGGTAAAAAATTTGTTGTCGCAAGAAGTGAAGATTATTTTCTGAAGCGATGCAAGCTCACCAACAGCTCAGCCTTAAGAAGCATTGGCACCTTATCTCAAACCTTTCTTAAGCAAAGTTCAAAAGCAGCTTATACTCAAAATTCTGCGATAGATTCTTTGGAAAACAATGGAATTGAGACGGTGAAAAGTTCAAAAAACTATCAGGAATCGGTTGCTTCCATCAAAAAAATGATAGAGGACAATCCGAATTTTAGCCTATTTGAGTCTAAAGACTTTACTAAAGATGCAGAAGAAATTGGTGCAGAGCTAAAGCCATTACACCTGTTTATATTCGGAAACCCAAAAGTAGGCACTCCACTCATGCAGCAAAATCCAAATTTCTCAATTGACCTGCCTCTCAAAGTTCTTATTGAAGTTCATAACAATGACGTTTTAATTCATTTTCAAGATCTATCGTTTACTGCAGAATTGCATGGTGAAAAATTTGAAAACGATTTACCAAATCAAATCACAGAAAAGCTTAGAAAAATGCTTCTAAAAGCAACATCTGTCCAAGATTAAATCATTTTGATATATAAATAAGACCAATAAAATGTAGGCTATTGTTTATATTTGCTAATTACAAAAATCCCATATGCAACAAGAAGATCTTCCGGTAAAACCCTATGCTACCAAATTTGGGACTCTATTTGGAGCTTACTCAATTTTGATTTTAGTTTTGCTTTATGCATTTAATTACGAGTCTGGTGTTTTCGTTTCTATATTGAATATCACCATCAACGTCGCTATAGTGTGGTATGCGATACATCTTTATAAAATTGACAATGAAAACCAAATAGACCTTACTACTTCCATAAAGTTAGGTTTGGCTATTGGAGTTATTGGAGGTTTAATCTACGGAGGCTATACCTATATTCATTATGAATACATCCAGCCCGAATACATCGCAGAAATGAAATCTGGTATGGAAGCGGAAATGGAAGCCCAAATACAAAAGCAACAAATGAGTGCCGAGGAAGCAGAGATGACCAGGAGTATGTCTGGTGTTTTTGCATCCCCTTTTGTGCTCGGAACCATAAGCTTATTGTCCATTATTTTCAAAACTTTTCTTGTTGGCCTTATTGTGGGAATGATCAAACGTAATAACTGATAGATATATGGATTTATCAATCGTCATCCCACTTCTTAATGAATCCGAGTCTTTAAGAGAACTGCATCGCTGGATTTTGGAAGTAATGCATAAGCATGGGTTTAGTTATGAAATCATTTTCATAAACGATGGAAGTACAGATGAATCCTGGGACATTATAACAGCACTTTCTGCTGAATTTGATACCGTAAAAGCGATAAATTTCACCAAAAACTACGGGAAATCTCAAGCGCTTCACGCAGGTTTCTGCGAAGTAAAAGGGGACGTTGTCATCACCATGGATGCAGACCTTCAGGACAATCCAGAAGAAATCCCAGAGCTTTTTAAACTCATCAAGGAAGAAAATTACGATCTTATTTCTGGATGGAAAAAGAAAAGATACGATTCTGTTTTATTTAAAAATTTACCTTCAAAATTATTCAATAAAGCTGCACGATGGACGTCTGGACTTAAGCTCCATGATTTTAATTGTGGGCTAAAAGCATACAAACTCGATGTTGTGAAACACATTGAAGTCTACGGAGAGATGCACCGCTACATTCCAGTTCTCGCCAAACAGGCAGGATTTACAAAAATAGGTGAAAAGGTAGTTCAGCATCAAGCTAGAAAATACGGCAAAACCAAATTTGGCGCTGAACGTTTTATCAACGGTTTTTTGGATTTAGTGACTTTATGGTTTTTTTCAAAATTCGGAAAACGCCCTATGCATTTCTTTGGAGCCATTGGTGTTCTGATGTTTTTTGTAGGATTTTTATCGGCCATATGGATAGGCGCTTCAAAGCTTTATAAACTTTGGAATGGATTACCTAATATATTGGTAGTTGATAACCCTTGGTTTTATATAGCTTTGTCCTCTATGGTTATTGGAGTTCAACTGTTTTTGGCAGGCTTCTTAGGGGAGTTGTTTTTAAAATCCAAACAACAACACAAACGCTATTCAATTTCAGAAAAAATATAAATTTAAAAGATTATGAGCAGTATTTTAGATAAAGCAAAAGCTTGGTTAACAGATACTTTTGACAGCGATACCAATAAAGGTGTTCAACACCTCATAGATACCAACCCGAAACTACTAGAGGAAAGTTTTTTTCAAAATCTTGACTTTGGAACTGGTGGTATGCGTGGAGTGATGGGTGTAGGGACCAATCGAATAAATAAATATACACTTGGTAAAAACACCCAGGGAATTTCTAATTATTTGAGATCTGTTTTTCCAGACGAGAAACTTAAGGTTGTCATCGCTTATGATTGTAGACACAACAGTAAAGTGTTTGCACATCAGGTTGCAGACGTGTTTTCTGCCAATGGAATTCAAGTTTATATTTT
>CAZOAD010000016.1:0-20958 GCA_964577705.1 uncultured Mesohalobacter sp. | reverse complement strand
CTTAGGATGTCAATGCGGAATAATGTTAACAGCTAGCCATAATCCACCAGAATATAACGGCTATAAAGTCTATTGGAAAGATGGTGGTCAACTGGTTCCTCCGCAAGACAAAGAAATTATCTCTGAAATAAATGCTTTACAATTCACAGACATTGACTTCAAAAGAAATTCTGAATTGATTGAAGAACTAGACGACTCTGTTTTGGAAACTTATTTAGAAAAAGCGGTCAAAAACGTTAACTTCCATTTATCGGATGAGGTGAAAAAAGCTCTCAATATTACTTTTACCTCCTTACATGGGACCTCCATCACAACAGTCCCAAAACTGCTTAAAAAAGCTGGATATACGAACTTACATTTGGTAGATGCACAAGCAGAACCAGATCCAGAATTTTCAACTGTAGCCTCTCCAAACCCTGAAGAGCCTGAAGCTCTAGAAATGGCAATAGAGCTTGCTAATACAAAACAAAGTGATCTCGCTATAGGAACCGATCCCGATGGAGACAGACTTGGTATTGCAGTAAAAAACAAGAAAGGAGAATTAACCTTGCTCAACGGTAACCAAACCATGGTCCTTATGACCTGGTATTTACTGGAAAAAATGAAGCAAAGCAGTAGCTTAAAAGAAAACCATTTTGTCGCTTCTACAATTGTTTCAACTCCACTCATGAGAGTGCTTACAGAGGCTTATGGAGTTAACTATATGGAAAGCTTAACAGGTTTCAAATGGATAGCAAAGTTGATCAAAGACCATCCAGACTTTGATTATATAGGTGGTGGTGAAGAAAGTTTCGGCTATATGGTTGGTGATTTTGTAAGAGATAAAGATGCCAACACAGCCATCTTATTGGTGTGCGAAATGGCTGCTGATTTAAAATCTCAAGGATCCTCTATTTACGATCAACTCATTCAAATTTATAAGGAGCACGGATTCTTTAAAGAAAATTTAGTTTCTCTTGTAAAACGAGGACTTAAGGGTGCAGAGGAAATCAAACAGAAAATGATCGATTTAAGAGACCACCCGCTAAAGGAGATTGCTGGTGAGCAGGTTGTTTTAATTGAGGATTACCAAGCTTCTACTGCCAAAAATTTACAGACTCATGAAACTACTGAGCTAAACATTCCAAAATCAAATGTCCTTATTTATTACACCGAAAATGGAACCAAAGTAGCTGCAAGACCTAGTGGAACAGAACCCAAAATCAAATTTTACATCAGTGTAAATTCTACATTGAAAGAAGTTTCAGATTTTGAGACTGTTGACAAAGCTTTGGATTCAAAAATCAAAAGCATCAAATCGGATTTAGGACTTACTGAGTAAACAACTTTATGACTTATTTTAAAAAAATACTTCGCTTTGCGAAACCTTATAAAAGCTATGCGGTATTAAACATTATTGCTAATGTTTTTTACGCACTTTTTAGTGCTTTGTCCTTTATAGCCCTTATCCCGATGTTAGATGTTTTATTTGAGGGAAAAGATGCTCCAAAAATAACTGAACCTCCAGTTTACACTGGTATTAGCGAAGCGAAAGATTATTTTAAAGATTATTTATCCTATCAGGTTAATGAAATTGCTCAGGATGACGCCACAATTGCTCTCACCTTAGTTATTAGTTTAGTAATTACACTTTTTTTTCTAAAAAATATTTCGAATTACTTAGCCATGTATTTTATTACGTTTTTGAGAAATGGGGTTTTAAAAGATTTGCGTAATGCACTTTATAAGAAAACTATTGAACTACCGCTTTCCCATTATTCTGAGAAACGCAAAGGTGACACTATTGCAAGAATAACCAGTGATGTGTTAGAAATTCAACATTCCTTTTTATCCATTTTGGAATTGATTGTAAGAGAACCGCTCACGATTCTATTTACTATTCTATCCATGTTAATCCTGAGTCCACAATTAACTTTATTTGTCTTTATCTTTATTCCAATTTCAGGCTTTGTTATTTCATTAATTGGTAAGTCTTTGAAGAAAGATTCTGATAAAGTTCAAAGAGAACAAGGGACTTTCTTATCGATTCTTGAAGAAACTCTAGGAGGGCTGAAAATTATTAAAGGGTTTAATGCTGAATCTATTTTCAATACTAAGTTCAAAACTTCCACTCAAAACTTTTACGATTTTTCCAACAAGCTTTTAAATCGTCAAAACTTAGCCTCTCCAGCAAGTGAATTTTTAGGAATTGCCGTCATTGCTGTTTTGCTTTGGTATGGTGGAAAAATGGTATTGATCGATGGTACTTTAGACGGAAGCACATTTATTGGTTTTATGGCACTGGCTTACAATATCTTAACCCCTGCAAAAGCCATTTCAAAAGCTTCCTATACCGTAAAGAAAGGAAATGCTGCTGCAGAACGTGTTTTAGAAATTCTTGAAACAGAAAATAATATTGCTGATGCTTACGGCGCTGTAGATAAAAGTGAATTCAGCTCAGAATTGACACTGGAAACTATTTCATTTAGATATGAAGATGAATTCGTTTTGAGGAATTTTAATGCGACGGTTAAAAAAGGAAAAACGATAGCTTTGGTTGGACAGTCTGGAAGCGGAAAGTCTACCATAGCCAATTTGGTGACCCGATTTTATGACATCTCGGAAGGTGAAATAAAAATAGATGGAATCAATATAAAAAATATAACTCAAAAATCCTTGAGGAACCTGATGGGATTGGTAACTCAGGATTCTATTCTCTTCAATGATACCATAAAAGAAAATTTGAAAATTGGAAAACCGGACGCTACTGAAGAAGAGTTGATTGATGCTTTAAAAGTTGCAAATGCCTACGAATTTGTAAGCGCTTTTCCTAAAGGACTTGATACCAATATAGGTGACAGTGGAGGAAAACTAAGTGGTGGACAAAAGCAACGTATTTCCATAGCAAGGGCAGTACTTAAAAATCCTCCAATTATGATTTTGGACGAAGCCACTTCTGCCCTGGATACAGAAAGTGAGCAACTGGTCCAAAAAGCTTTGGAAAACATGATGCAGAACAGAACTTCTATTGTCATAGCTCACCGACTTTCTACAATCAAAAATGCAGACAAGATTCTTGTTTTACATCAGGGAGAAATCGTGGAGCAAGGAAAACATGATGAGTTAATGACTGGAAACGGAGTCTATAAAAAGCTAGTTGATATGCAGTCTTTTGAATAAATAGCATTGAAGGAAGAAAAAATCATAGAGAATTTGCAAAAAGGCATCCACACAGACGAAGCCTTTCAAGCTCTTATATCTGAGCATAAAGTAAGATTGTATTGGCATGTAAGAACTATTGTAAAATTACATGAAGATGCAGATGATGTGCTACAGAACACCTTCATAAAAGTTTTTAAAAACATCAAGTCTTTTAAAGGGGACAGCAAGCTATTCAGCTGGATGTACAGAATCGCAACCAATGAATCGATCACCTTTTTAAACAAAAAGGCTAAAAAAATGAAACTTTCCGATCAGGAATTAAATGATTATCTTATTGATTCGTTAGAGAGTGATGTTTATTTTGAAGGGGACAAAATTCAACTTCAGCTTCAAAAGGCAATAGAAGAATTACCACAACAGCAAAAAATAGTATTCAATATGCGTTATTTTGAAGAAATCCCTTACGAAGAAATGTCTGAAATTCTGGATTCCAGTGTAGGCGCCCTAAAATCTAACTATCACCACGCCAGGAAGAAAGTAGAAAAGTTTTTGAAAGAGGATTAAACCTTCAAATTGAAACAGAGTCTAAAGTATAATGACAAGAAACAAAAACATACACGAAAATAATTCTGGATATAAAGTTCCTAAAGGTTACTTCGATACTTTAGAAGAATCTTTGGTGAATAAATTGAAATCGAGCTCTTATTCCGAAAAATCTGGATTTACTGTTCCAACTAATTATTTCAGTGAATTTGATCTTAAAACACCTATAGAAGAAACTTCTCCTAAAGTAATTCGATTAAAGGATTGGAGTAAATGGATAGCGGCCGCCTCTATCGTAGCTTTTGCTGTGATTGGTGCCTGGTATATTGATTCGATTAGTCCGGGTAAAAATCTTCAATTTTCTGATCTTGACAATGATATGATAGAAAGGTATTTGGACTACCATCTGGAGACACCAGAAGACTATATAGATTATGAAAACACAAGTGTGAAGAAAATAGTTGAAGAAAATATAAATACTTTAAACGATCAGGATATTATTGAATACCTCGATGATAAGCTTGAAGATCAAGTCTTTGAAAATGAATAAAAAAAGCTTCTTTTTAATTGTGTTCACTTTAGTAGTCAGTTTCTACGGTAACTCGCAGAATACTGAGAACGAAAAAATCGAACAACTCAAAATTGCTTTCTTTACTGAAGAGCTCAACCTCTCAGCTTCAGAGGCAAAGAGATTCTGGCCAGTATATACCGATCATAATAAAAGGTACGAAGAGCTCAGGTCAAACAAATGGGAGACCATAAAGTCAAAATTAGACAACATTAAAAATTTAAGCCAAGCCGAATCAAGTGAACTCTTAGATGACTACATAGCTTATAAAAGGTTACGAGTGGAGTACAGAGAAGAGTTTGTCAAAAATTTGAAAGAAGTCATATCGCCTAAACAAATCATGATGTTGAAAAAAGCTGAATATGACTTTCATAAAAAACTTTTGAAACAATACAAATCTGACAAGTCTTCTAACAACTAAATATCTATTTTTGCAGATTAAACCATAATCATGCGCTTACATAGGAATTTAGTCTTCGCCGTCATCGATACATTACACCTTATTTTCAACGAAGGCAAATATGCCGACAAAGAAATATCCAATACTTTAAAACGAGATAAACGCTGGGGCTCAAGAGACAGGGGCTTTATTGCAGAAACCACTTACGATATCGTGAGATGGAAGAGGCTTTATTCTGAAATTGCCGATGTTAATGCTCCCTATTCTAGACCGAACTTATTTCGTCTGTTTACCGTTTGGGCGACTCTTAAAGGAATTGAAATTCCTGACTGGAAGCAGTTTGAAGATACACCTACACGACGAATTAAGGGAAGATTTGATGAATTATCTAAAATCACTAAATATTCTGAATCTATTCCAGATTGGCTTGATGAATTGGGAAGAAAAGAGCTAGGAAAACTTTGGGAAGAAGAGATCAAAGCGCTGAATGAACAAGCTAAAGTCATCCTCAGAACAAATACGCTCAAAACTACTCCAAAAAAACTTCAACTTATTTTGGATGAAGAGTTTATTCCTACCAAAATGGTAAAAGGCTATCCTGAAGCCTTAGAACTTTATGAACGAGCAGATGTATTCAAGACCGATGCCTTTAAGAAAGGTCTATTTGAAGTTCAAGATGCATCTTCACAAAAAATAGCTCATGCATTAAAACTAGAACCTGGGATGCGAGTAATAGACGCATGTGCTGGAGCAGGAGGTAAATCTCTGCACATTGCCGCATTAATGCAAAACAAAGGGCAAATTATTGCCATGGATATTTATACTAATAAACTCAAAGAATTAAAAAGACGAGCCAAAAGGGCTGGTGCTCATAATTTGGAAACACGAGTCATAGATTCCACCAAAGTCATTAAAAAACTTCACAACTCTGCAGATCGAGTCTTGATTGATGCTCCCTGTACTGGTCTTGGGGTTTTAAGAAGGAATCCGGATGCAAAATGGAAACTATCGCCTGAGTTTTTAATTGAAATCAGAAAAAAACAGCAAGATTTACTTCAAGATTACAGCAAAATGGTAAAACCTGGCGGAATTCTGGTGTATGCTACTTGCTCTATTCTACCTTCTGAAAACCAAATGCAAGTTCAAAAGTTTTTAAATTCTGAAAGTGGAGAGGCTTTTCAAATAAATAGTGATGAAAAGATTTTAGCTCACAAATCTGGTTTTGATGGTTTTTACTATGCAATACTTCAAAAATCTATCTAAAGTGAATTATTTCATCCTTCCCTTATTCCTATTTCTATTTCTTTTTAGCAATGCTCAAGCCCCAGAAGGGTATTACAGCAGTGCCGAAGGACTTACCGGATTTCAATTAAAAACCGCTTTAAAAAACATCATAGATGATGAAGATGACGGAAACGGCTTTCCAATTCATCAAGATCAAGGCTATGGGGCTTTGTATGATGCTTATGCCTCAGAAGGTAGTGGAGATACCGATAATTATTTTGAAAATGACGGAAGCGTACTAGATATGTATTCTGAAGTTATCAATGGTGAGGAAAATTATAATTATGAACATTTTCAAAATCAGTGTGGAAATTATAGCGGTGAAGGAGATTGCTACAATAGAGAACATTTAGTACCACAATCAACCTTCAATCAAGACTCACCGATGAGAAATGACTACTTCCACGTGGTTCCATCTGATGGTGCTGTGAATGGCGCAAGAGGAAGTTTTCCCTTTGGTGAAGTAAGTAATCCTAGTTATGTCTCAAGTAATGGCTCCAAACGCGGACAGAATACCTTTTCAGGCTATACAGGCACTGTTTTCGAACCTATTGATGAGTTTAAGGGAGACATCGCAAGATCTGTTTTATATTTTGCAATTAGATATGAAGATGAATTTAACAACAGCTGGAGGTCTAATGAAGTATTGGCCAGCAACCCTCAGGACTTTTTTGTAGACTGGTATATCGACTTGCTGTTATCGTGGCATGCAGGTGATCCTGTAAGTCAAAGAGAAATAGATAGAAATAATAATGGCTTTCAATTTCAAGGCAATAGGAATCCGTTGATTGATAACCCGCAGTTTGCATTTGAAATTTGGGAGGGAGATCCGGACAACCAACCCCCATCTGCACCATTAAACCTTCAAGCCAACAATATTACAAATTCCAGTATTGAACTAACCTGGAGTCCTTCACAAGATAATGTAGGTATAGATAGATACATCATCGAGAAAGATAATGTGAATCTTACTGAGGTTTCTTCTCAAGTTTTAAATTATACAGTTGAAGGTCTTTTACCAGAAACACTCTATAACTTCAGAATCTATGCTGTGGACTTGAGTGATAACATTTCAGATCCTAGTGAAAATCTAGAAGTCGTTACATTAGCTGAATCCAACATCCTCTTTAATGAAGATTTTGAGAATTGTAATGTTGTCCAAAATAATTTTACTAGCTTAAGTGAACAAAGTGCTATCGACTGGGAGTGCAGGCAAGCAGTTGGGGAAAATGAGTCACAGGCTTACCAGATGAATGCATTTCAAAGCGGACAACAAGTACCAAGTTTGGATTGGTTGATAACAACCAATCCAATTGACTTTGATGATTATGAGGTCGAAAAAATAAGTTTTTGGGCTTCTGCAAGTTATGGTAATACAGAACTTGAATTACTTTACTCATCCACTTATGATGGGAATGGCAGTCCTTCAAGTTTTGAATGGATTGAAGTTCCAAACGTAACTATTCCGATTCATCCTGAAGGAAATGCTTCACTCTTTGTTTACGAAGCAAATGCCATTGATATTTCTGAAATAACAGATGAAGTTTATATTGCTTTTCGATATAATACCACTAATGGTGATGAAGCAACTAGATGGACTCTAGATAACTTCGTGATAACGGGAGAACAACTCTTATCTAATTATGATTTTTCCAACCAGCTTGACGTAGTTCTATATCCTAATCCAGCCAAAAATTCTAAAGTCAACCTAGATTTTAATATTAATGGGCAAAAGACAATTGAGTTATTTAGCGTGACTGGAAAAAAAATGTTGACTATAAAAACTTATAAAAAAACATTTCAGCAGGACTTAAGTCAATTTTCTAGTGGAAGTTATTTTATAAAAGTGGAACAGAATGGGGTTTCCATTGTTAAGAGATTAATCATAAAATAAAAAGACCAGAACAATAGTTCTGGTCTTTGGAAGAAAATATGAAGAATTACTAATTTTTCTTCATTGGATTTTTACCAGTTTGCTGCTTCATCATAATACCCTGAAGCTTTTGCTGCAATTCTGGGTTCTTTTGAACTTGAGCTCCTATGCTTTGGAATTGTTCCATAGTAAGACCCTGTTCTTTAATTTTGTTCTCCATTTTTTCTTGAGATCCTTTTTGGATATCTTGAATTACAATCATTATAGCATCTTGTTTTTCCAGCTCTTCCTCGGTTGCTTCTACCTCTTTTTCTGGATCCATTTTAGCTTGGTATAATTCATTAAAACGCTCTGGAGTTAAGCCTTCATCCTGTATAGCTACAACCATTTCTTGTTGCAATGCCTGATTAGAAGCTTGCACACTTTGATAAGCTTGAGCAAATTTTTGCAATTGGGCATCAGTAACGGTTTCAGTTGTTTGTGCTGTTACAGCAAACATTGTAAACAAAAATATGCCGATAGTGGAAATTACTTTTTTCATGATTTTCATTTTAAATTATTTTTTGCAATATTATTATTTTGTATTAAACTCCAAAATTACCAGCTTGAAAAGGGATAGCTTTAACTTATTACACTAAAACTTTATTATAGTTTTATACTTTTAGCCTCCTCCCAAAACTTGTCCATTTCTGTCAAAGACATTTCAGCTAAATCTAGGTTGAGTTCTTTTGCCTTTTTCTCCAAATATTGAAATCTAAACATAAATTTCTTGTTGGTTCGTTCTAAAGCTGTTTCAGGATCTACTTTCAAAAACCGTGCATAATTGATCATTGAGAATAAAACATCACCAAATTCATCTTCTATTTTATCCTGTTGATTTTTGCTCACTTCCGCTTCAAGCTCGGCAAGCTCCTCCTTCACCTTATCAAACACTTGCTCTGGTTCTTCCCAGTCGAAACCAACTCCAGCAACTTTATCTTGTATACGGCTTGCTTTTATTAATGCTGGAAGTGACTTTGGAACGCCTTGAAGAACACTTGTGTTCCCTTCTTTAAGTTTTAGCTTTTCCCAATTTTCTTTAACCTGCTTTTCATCATTAGCTTCTACATCTCCATAGATGTGAGGGTGTCTATCAATTAGTTTCTGGCAAAGTGAATTGATGACATCTGCGATATCAAAATCTTTGGTTTCACTACCAATTTTAGAATAAAAAACTATGTGCAACAAAACATCTCCTAATTCTTTTTTTACCTCTTCGGGGTCATTATCTAAAATCGCATCTCCTAACTCATATACTTCTTCCACTGTAAGATTTCTGAGAGACTCCATAGTTTGTTTTCGATCCCATGGACATTTTTCTCTCAACTCGTCCATGATGTCCAGGAGCCTTTCAAAAGCAGAGAGTTGTTTTTGTCTTGTGTACATTCTTTTTTATTTAAAAATAGAGATAATAACCAAAAAACCCTCTAAAATTTAGAGGGTTTCATAACGATTAAGCCTAGCTTTCCTTTTCTTCTTGAACTGAATCTTCTTCAGCTTTTGGATCTGTAAAATCAGTAATGTTCTTTGAAATCAATAAATTGTACCATTGGATAACCTTCTTGATGTCTGAAGGATAGACTCTGTCTTCATCATATTCCGGAAGAACTTCCAGGAAATAATCTGTTAAAACATCCTTTGATGATTTATGGTCTATGGATGGTTTTCCATCTTCTTTTTCGAATATTTTTTGAAAAACTTCCCTTAAAGGAACTTCTTCAGTGTAGGTATAGATAGCTATTTCACTTAAAATACTCACGTTATTCCTCATGCTAACTGGGATTTTTCTTCCATCGATAAAAGATTCGGCAAGAAATCCGCCTCTGGTTTGAGCTTTTAATTCGTAAAGTCCTGGTTTCCCGGATATAGATAATACTTTGTCTAATTTCATGTTTAAATATTTATGGTTGACAAATATGCAATTTGTTCAAATTCTGAAGCAGTTTTAGCGTATTTTTTTAGCTAAAGGATATTTCATTTTATAACCCACATCTACTTTACCTTTAGAGATGTTTGTGAGTTTACTTTTGATCAATCGCTTTTTCAAATTAGAAATCCTATCTGTAAATAGAATCCCTTCTATATGATCATACTCATGTTGAACCACTCTTGCAGAAAGACCCGTCAATGTTTCGGTATGTTGTTCGAAGTTTTCATCGAAATATTCAATTTTTATTACTGGTTTTCTGAAGATATCTTCATGGACATCAGGAATGCTTAAACACCCTTCATTAAAATCCCATTCAATGCCGTTCTCTTCTATAATTTTTGGATTAATGAAGACACGTTTGAACGATTCCAACTCTTTGACTTCCTCTTCACTAAGAGA
Organism: uncultured Mesohalobacter sp.; assembly: GCA_964577705.1. Classification (GTDB taxonomy): domain Bacteria; phylum Bacteroidota; class Bacteroidia; order Flavobacteriales; family Flavobacteriaceae; genus Psychroflexus. Next base: position 10,781 of record CAZOAD010000016.1, on the reverse strand, counting down.
TTCATCTTGAGAAAAAGGCTCGGCATCCACTATAAAGAGTCTTATTGGTAAGCCAATTTGAGGTGCTGCTAAGCCAACTCCGTTGGCATTATACATGGTTTCCCACATATTATCTATAAGCTCATTCAACTTTGGATACGCTTTCGTAATTTCTGAAGCTTTTTTTTTCAAAACTGGAGAACCATAAGCTACAATTGGTAATATCATAATCTCAATTTTAAGTGAGAGGGCATGAACCCTAATTGTTTAAGACTGCAAAAATACAGGTTTTATTTCTTTTGAATTTGTCATTTACAAATTTTAAAGACTATTGTTTATTGTAAATAATTTTGAAGTAAAATCGTCGCACTTATTTCATCCACGAGGCCTTTATTTCGCCTTTGTTTCTTTTTTAATCCAGAATCTATCATGGTTTGGAAGGCCATTTTTGAAGTAAAACGTTCGTCCATTCTCACAATAGTCAAGCTAGGGAATATCTTCTGGATATCTTCAATAAGAAACAGAATATTCTTTTCCAACTGCATGGGCTTACCGTCTGTGAATTTTGGCTCTCCAACTACAAGGGTATCAATGTTTTCAGCAGGAACGAGTGATTTCAATTCTTCCATCAAAATTCGGGAATCAACTGTTTTTAGCCCTGAAGCAATCATTTTCATTTCATCAGAAATTGCTATTCCTGTTCGTTTAATTCCAAAATCCAAGGCCAAAACTTTAGTTTTCATATACTTATTTATGTGTCAAATATAAGGTACTTCGAACTATTTTGTTTTTGAGCATAAACCTTATCTTCGCAAGAAAAATTCTGCAATGGAAGATTTAAAACAAAAAATATTAAAAGCTTGGGACAATCGTGATTTGCTTCAAGAACAAGATACTATTAATGCTATAAGAGCTGTGGTCTCAAAACTTGACAGTGGTGAACTGAGATGTGCAGAGCCCACTCAAAACGGCTGGCAAGTCAATGAATGGGTAAAAAAAGGAGTTGTACTGTATTTTCCCATTCAAAAAATGGAAACCTTACATGCCGGAATTTTTGAATACCACGATAAAATGCCTTTGAAAACTGGCTATAAAGAAAAAGGAATACGTGTGGTCCCAAACGCTGTAGCCAGACATGGAGCCTATATTTCTAGCGGTGTGATAATGATGCCAAGCTACGTTAACATTGGTGCTTATGTAGACGAGGGAACCATGGTAGATACATGGGCTACGGTGGGAAGTTGTGCTCAAATTGGTAAAAATGTACACCTATCTGGAGGAGTTGGAATTGGTGGAGTGTTGGAACCCTTACAAGCTGCTCCTGTTATTATAGAAGATAATGCTTTCCTTGGGTCAAGAAGTATTGTAGTAGAGGGCGTAAGAGTAGAAAAAGAGGCAGTTCTTGGTGCAAATGTGGTCTTGACGGCTTCAACTAAAATTATTGACGTTACAGGACCTGAACCTGTTGAGATGAAAGGTATTGTTCCATCTAGGTCTGTTGTAATTCCAGGCAGTTACACCAAAAAATTCCCTGCTGGAGAATTCAATGTGCCATGCGCCCTCATCATCGGAAAACGAAAAGAAAGCACCAATAAGAAAACATCTTTAAATGATGCGTTAAGGACTTATGACGTTGCAGTATAGTTAAGTAAAGTTTTATGGATTCAAGTTCAATGAAGATATTAGTAATTCAACAAAAAATGATTGGAGACGTTCTCGTCTCCAGTCTTATTTGTGAAAACTTAAAACTAAATTATCCTAAGGCTAAGATTCATTATGTAGTCAATAGATTTACTTTACCTGTTATTGAAAACAATCCTTATATTGACGAAGTTGTCATCTTTGAAGATAAATACAGGTCTAGCAAGCTTGAATTCTATAAATTTCTTAAACGTATAAATAAAGAAAAATATGATGTTGTAATTGATGCTTATAGTAAGCTTGAGAGCAACTTGATCTCTTTATTTTCTGCAGCTAAAACAAGAATAAGTTGGAATAAAACCTATAATCGTTTCGTCTATACACATGTTATTAAAACTGCGAATAAATCTGAATCTAAAGCAGGATTAGCAATTGAAAATAGACTCAAATTACTATCATTTTTAAATTTAGAATTCGAGGTAAGAAACAAGCCCAAAATTTATCTAACCCCAAATGAAATTGAAGGTGCGAAATTTAAACTTTCAAATTCGAAAATAGACAGCTCTAGACCACTATACATGATTAGTATTTTGGGAAGTGGGATCATTAAGTCCTATCCTTCTGATTATATGGCCAAAGTCTTAGACCACATTGTGGATTTTAAAAACGCTCAACTTATTTTAAATTTCATGCATTCTCAGGAATTAGAAGCCAAGGCTATTTACGACCAATGTAAACTAATGACGAAGGAAAATATTTATTTAGATATAAAGGCCAATAATTTAAGAGAGTTTATTGCACTTACCTCCCAATGTGATGCGTTAATTGGTAATGAAGGTGGAGCGGTAAATATGGCGAAAGCTATAAACATTCCCACTTTTACTATTTTTTCTCCTTGGATAGATAAGGAAACATGGAGTTCATTTGAAGATGGCATAAATAATGTTTCAGTACATCTTGATGAATTAAAACCAGAATATTACGAAAACAAAGCATATAAAAAGCTAAAACACTTGAGTTTAGATTTGTACGAGGAACTCGTCCCTGAATTTGTGATCAAAAAATTAAATGATTTTTTAGTACAGCATTAATCAATGAATTAATTTAAATATTAAAAGTTTGTAGATGACCAAACTAGAACAATATTTTACATTTGTAAATTGAAAATTTTTCAAACAACCTAATCCATTATGCCCAAAATTTCGGCACTTATCATCACCTTAAATGAAGCTGAAAATATCGGTTCTGTTATTGAGAACTTGAGTTTTACAGACGAAATACTTGTCATAGACTCCTTCTCTTCAGATGAAACCGTCTCTATTGCAAAATCATATTCTAATGTTAAAGTATTTCAGAATACGTTTGAAGACTTTACTAAACAAAGAAATTTTGCTCTGAGTAAAGCCAATTACGAATGGATCTTATTCTTAGATGCTGATGAAAGAGTGACAGAGCCTCTTCAAAACGAAATAGTGAGCACAATAAGGCAAGAAAATACAGCTGATGCTTATTTTTTTTACAGAAAGTTTATGTTTAAGAATGAACCATTACATTTTAGTGGTTGGCAAACCGATAAAAATATAAGATTGTTTAAGAAAAGTAAAGCTAGGTACACAGAGGAACGTTTAGTTCATGAAGTTCTAGAAGTTGATGGCAAAATTTCTTTATTAAAAAATAAACTTATCCATTATTCTTACGATAGTTACGAATCCTACAAAAAAAAGATGCTGAGCTATGCTAGATTAAAAGCTAAAGAACTACATAACAAAGGGATTAAGCCAAATGCTTTCCATTACATCATAAAACCAGTCTATAAATTTATTCATGGATTTATTATAAGGTTAGGATTTTTAGATGGTAAAAAAGGACTTATTATTTGCTATCTCAATGCTTTAAGTGTCTACAAACGCTACCCTTACGTCAAAGAAATTTCAGAATAAAGACTTTAATTTTTTCTTCCTTTTTTGCTTCAAATGAAACTTTCGCTGAAATTCTAGAGTGAATTCCCACATCAATTTGTAAACTTCTGAGGTTGACTTATGAATAAGTTTGGCGTATTCATCACTCATAATTTCGACCATCTCTTGCTTTGGAGTCAGCTTTCTAAAGTTAAAAATACGCTCTTTGAAATCTAAGTTTTTAAATCTCATTCGATTAAGATCAACTAGAGAAAACTCAATTTCATCTTCATCTAATAAAATAAGTGTATTCCCAGGAGAGTGATCCAAAAATTCAACATTATTCTCATGCAATTGGAATGTGAATCGCGTAAAAGCTCTTAAAATTTGTTCGTGATTAGGGAAGTCTGGCTGATGAACCAGTTCTCTATAAGTAAGATCTGGAGTTACATGCTCACTGATGTAAAAAGATTTTCCAAAACCAATCCCTTTTTTGAATTCAAAATAAGCTATTGGATTTGGAGTACCAATCCCTTTTTGTTTAAGTATTGTAGCGTATTCAAAAGAACGTCTGGCTTTAGATTTTCTAAAGTATTGATAAGCAATCTGGTTGATAAGATTAGGCTCTTTAAAAGATTTCACATTCAAAGTCAATCCTTCAAAATCGAAAGTTTTAATAATATTTCTATCCCCCTCACCAAAACGGGTTCCTTTGGAATTGAAATTTTGAACAATATCAATTAAAGAGAGAAGGTTTCTATTAAATTGTTTTGAAACTTTATAATTCATGATCAGATTTATGAGTACAAAATTAGAATTAATAATCATCTATTCGCCAAGATTTTGACATCTTAAAATTAATTCTTGACTACATTTGTATATCTAGATAAATTAAATCATTGAGAACCATCAACAAAGGTAAATACATAATCGTAGTACCCATTTATAAGGAAAAATTAAGTTCCAACGAATTTTTGACTGTAAGAAACTTATTAAATTTTTATAGTAAAGAATCTATCACTATTGTTTGTCCAGAATCGCTTTCACTTCCAGTTCAGTTAAAGGGAATTAAAACGGAAGGCTTCGATGATAAGTATTTTGAAAACATCAAAGGCTACAATAAACTTCTCCTGAATAAAGAATTTTATAAGAGATTTGAGAACTTTGAATTCATGTTAATACATCAATTGGATGCTTATCTATTTAGAGATGAATTAGACTTCTGGTGCAATCAGGATTATGATTATGTTGGGGCTCCTTGGTTAAGAGATGAACGCCTTCTGGTAAAACTTTTTAGATCTAAGAAGATAAAAAAAAGAGATGTGATCTTTAATAAAGTTGGTAATGGAGGCTTGTCTCTAAGAAAGGTGAAAACGTTTATTGATTTTTTTAAAGAATATGAAAATATCGTAGAAAAAAATATTCAACATGAGTTATATGGAATTGAAGATGTTTTTTGGTCACTGGTAGCTCCAGCACACATGAACTTCAAAATTCCTGATGTAAAAAAAGCAGCTAAATTCTCGCTGGACAGAAAGCCTAATCTAGGCTTCAAAATCAATTCTTTCATGTTACCATTTGGTTGTCACGGTTTTGAAAAAAATAAAACAAAAAAGTTCTGGAAAAAATACATTAAAGGATTGGCTTAATGAAAAACATAAAGGATATTCCTATTATCATTAATAATTTCAATAGACTCACTACTTTAAAAAAGTTAATTCAAAGTCTAGAAATAAGAGGTTATCACAATATCAAAATTATTGATAACAATTCAACTTATCCAGAGTTGATAGAGTATTATAAAACAATAGACTATAAAGTATATAGATTAAGAAAAAACATTGGTTTTAAGGCACTTTGGAAGACTAAAGTCTTCCTTTACCACATGTTTGATTACTTCTGCTACACAGATTCTGATTTAGAAATTATAGACGAATGTCCAAATGACTTTATGCATATTTTTTACAATTATCTAAAAATAAACCACGATGTTCATAAAATTGGTTTTTCCTTAAAAATTGACGATCTACCGAATAGTTTTGAAAGAAAAGAAGAAGTAATATCTTGGGAATCTAAATTCTATGAAAAAGAAAATGATAAAAATATGTTTATTGCTCCAATAGACACCACCTTTGCCCTTTACAGGCCTTTCTCTAGAAGGGGAAAAAGAGATGGATCAACGAAAATGATTAGAACGGGACATCCCTATCAAATGAGGCATCTTCCTTGGTATATCGACTCAAATGATATCTCTGAGGAAGAGAAGTATTATTTAGAATCCGTAAAAAAACCTACCCATTGGACATCTAAAACTTAACTTTTTACACTATGAAAGATCAAAAACAATCCATACAAGAAGCCATCCAAGTGCTTAAACGCGGCGGACTTATCCTCTACCCTACCGATACGGTTTGGGGGATTGGTTGTGATGCTACCAATGCAGAAGCTATTGATAAAGTCTATCAATTAAAACAAAGACCAAACGATAAATCCTTAATTTGTCTGGTGTCCGACTTTAAAATGCTGAATCAATACGTGGAGGAAATTCCAGAAGTTGCTTATGATATTTTGAAGTATGCTGATAAGCCGACCACCATCATTTATCAAAATCCGATTCGAGTAGCTACCAATCTAATCGCCGAAGATGACACTTTGGCCATAAGAGTAGTCAATGATATTTTTGCAAAAGAACTGGTAAAAAAATATAAAAAGCCCATAGTATCGACCTCTGCCAATATAAGTGGTCAAAAAACTCCCTCCAATTTTTTTGAAATTTCAGAAGATATTTTAAAAGGCGTAGACTATGTCGTAAATTTGCACCAATCCAATAAAAATAAAAAACCTTCTACCATTATCAAGTTAGATCTGGATGGAAAGGTACAAGTGATTCGCAAATAAAATGTCAGAAATTTATTATCAGGAAGCTTTACAACATAAACTATTCAATTTCCTTTCTGAAGCTGCCGACGAACTCAACATAGAGGCTTATGTCATAGGTGGTTTTGTAAGGGACTTTTTTTTGAAACGTGGAAATCCCAAAGACATAGATGTAGTTGCCGTAGGCAGTGGAATCGAGCTTGCCAAACGAGTTTCGGAAAAACTACCTGGCAAACCACCTGTAAAAGTTTTCAAAACTTATGGTACTGCAATGCTCAAAATTTTTGATCTGGAGGTTGAATTTGTGGGCGCAAGGAAGGAATCTTATGCAGAAAACAGTAGAAATCCTGAAGTTGAAGCTGGCACTTTGGAAGATGACCAAAACCGAAGAGATTTTACCATCAATGCACTTGCTCTCCAACTGAATAAAAATCAGTTTGGAAAACTTCTAGATCCATTTGGTGGTTTACAAGATTTGAAGACACAACTCATCAAAACACCTTTGGACCCAGAAGTGACTTTTTCTGATGATCCTTTGAGAATGCTGAGAGCGATCAGATTCTCGTCTCAGTTGAATTTTGTAATTGATCCAAAATCACTTCAAGCTATTCAAGACTATGCCTCAAGAATAGACATCATAAGTGAAGAGCGCATCGTTACTGAACTGCATAAAATATTGGAATCTGAGAAACCCTCAATTGGTTTAAAATTACTACACGACACCAAATTACTCAAAAGAATCCTTCCAGAGCTCACCAATCTGGAAGGCATTGATGAAATTGACGGTCAAAAACACAAAGATAATTTCTGGCATACTTTAGAAGTAGTTGACAATATTTCCAAAGAAACCAACAATTTGTGGTTGCGATGGGCGGCACTGTTACACGATATCGGAAAGGCCCCTACCAAACGATTTCACAAAAAAATAGGCTGGACTTTTCATGGTCATGAATTTAAAGGCTCTAAAATGGTTTACCAAATCTTTAAGCGATTGAAAATGCCTTTGAATGATAAAATGAAATTTGTTCAAAAACTCGTTTTGCTCAGTTCAAGGCCTATTGCTATTGTAGATGAAGATGTCACAGATTCTGCCGTACGAAGGTTAGTGCATGACGCAGGAGAACACCTTGAGGATTTGATGAGGCTGTGTGAGGCTGATATCACTACTAAAAATCCAAAGCGATTTAAGAAATATCATAATAACTTCAAACTCGTAAGAGATAGGATAAAAGAGGTTGAAGAGCGTGACAAGGTGAGAAATTTTCAACCACCCGTCACGGGAACTGAAATCATGAAAACCTTTCAAATAGAACCTTGTCAAGCCGTTGGTGAAATAAAAGCAAAAATCAAAGAAGCTATTTTAGACGGAGTTATACCCAATGAATATGAAGCTGCTTTTGAATTTATGCTAAAAGAAGGCGAGGCCTACGGGTTTCAACAACACCCTTAAATTTTCTCAAAACCCTCCCAAAATAGACCTTTAAACTTTGTAAGTAGTGGTCCAACTGCTGCATAAGAATTATCTTTGTAGAAAAATAAAATCGTGTTTAGAAAATCGATAAAAGTTTCAATACTAATTATCTATCTCGTCATTATAGCTGGCGCTGTGGTAAGAATGACCGGAAGCGGAATGGGTTGTCCGGATTGGCCAAAATGCTTTGGTTATTATATTCCTCCTACAGAGGAAAGTCAATTGAAATGGGAACCAGATCATAACTATTTTAAGGGACAAGTCATCATAGTAGGGAAATCGCTTAAAGTAGCTAAAGAAGCCTTTAAATCTAATTCTAGTTTCAATTTGTCACATTGGGACACTTATGAAAAGCACGATTATGCAGAATTTAATGCAGCACACACCTGGATTGAATATATAAACAGACTTCTTGGGGCTTTGTCTGGAATTGCCATATTAATCATGACTATAAGTTCTTTTGGACAATGGAAAAAAAATAAAAAGCTAACATTATTCTCCATACTATGTCTTGTTTTCTTACTATTCCAGGCTTGGTTGGGTGCTACGGTTGTCTATTCCGTCTTATCCCCTGTTAGAATAACAATCCACATGCTAGTTGCTTTAGTATTGGTTGCGCTTCTCATTTACATTCTTAAGCTTTCTTCAAATGAAGATACTTCTTTAAAGAGTACATTTACCTATAGAAATTTACTAGTATTTGCTGTTATCTTAAGCTTAATCCAAGTAGGAATGGGAACACAAGTGAGACAGTTTGTAGATGAACAAGTGGACTTAGTAGGTTATTCAAATAAAAGTGCGTGGCTTGATAATCCCACTTTAGTTTTTTACGCTCACAGATCATTTTCCATAGTAGTATTGCTTATTAATTTAGGAATCTGGTGGTTAAATAAAACCAGAAATCTTGGCTTTAAACTTACAAATTGGATGATGCTGATTTTGTTTGTTGAAATTTTAAGTGGAATTTCAATGTTTTACTTAGATTTTCCATTCCTTACTCAACCATTACATTTAGTTTTTGCAGCTTTGCTATTTGGAATACAATTTTATATTTTAATGCAAAGCTTTGAAGCTAAACTAATTACAAAAACACAAACGTAATGATTTACAAATATAGAATCGTTTTAGACGTACTAGACGACGTCATAAGAGATATTGAAATCAGGGATCAGTCCACCCTAGAAGATCTTCATAATTCCATTGCCCAGGCTTTTGGATTTGATGGGACCGAAATGGCTTCATTTTACAAAAGTGATGAAGAATGGAATCAGGGAGAAGAGTATCTATTATTCGATATGAGTGATGGTATGAACTCTGTCAACATGATGAATGAGACTACATTAGAATCTGTATTTTCAAAAGAACAGACGAAGATGATTTATGTATATGATTTTTTCAGTATGTGGACGTTTTATGTAGAGCTCGCTGACATAGCCGAACCTGAAGATGGCCAAGACTATCCTAACCTCATGTTTGCTCAAGGTCAACTACCAGACTCACCACCTGATAAACAATTTGAAGCAGAAAAATTGGATGATTTTGATGACGATGATAATGACGATATTGAATTTGAAAATTTAGATGATTTCGATTTTGATGAAAATTGGAATTAAATACACTACGACATCACTAACAGATAAACACAACTATCATTTATGATCAATTTATTCAGTGCTCAAATTGAGAGCATGTCCATTCATCGTGTAGGAAACAAAAGTAGAAATGAATCTTTATTTATTTCAGAACAAGCTCATGAGCTTTCCGATGAATTGAAACCACTTATCAAGGAATACTTTCTAAAATCATTTAGAGATAAAGAAGAGAACTACTATCACTTTGTGCACGATACTGATTTAGAGTTTCATGAGCTGTATAATTTGACCACTGATATTTTCAACAATCCGTTGGAAAGTCATACTATATCAAAAAAGATTACGCGATTGCTTTTTGAAGAATCCAAACATCAGCACATTAAAGGCGGAGAAGTATATGTGGTGTATTTTGAAAATATGCTAATCGATAATGAAAAAGTATCTGCAGTTGGTATTTTCAAATCTGAATTAAAACACGATTTCCTCCAATTTGAAGAGAAGCAAAATAACCTTGACGTTATTCTTCAGCAAGGTGTGTATTTGAATAAACTAGACAAAGGCGCTTTGATTTTCAATACAGAAAAGGAAAACGGATATAAAATTCTATCAGTAGATTCCAATAAATACGATACAAAATATTGGCTTGAACAGTTTTTGCAAGTTGACTTTTTTGAAGATGAAAATTTTTATACCAAAAAGTATTTGAAATTTTGTGAGAATTTCGCAAAAGACGTCGTTCTTCCAGCTGAAGACAAACAGCAAGAAGTACTTTTTATGAATAAAGCCATGAATCATTTTGCATCCAATGATAACTTTAATGAACAGAATTTCTTAAAAGATGTCATTGACAATCCAGCTTTAGAGCCAGAATTTCAAAATTACAAAACCGAAAAAGCACCAAAGTATAAGGTGGAAGACCTGTCCGACTTTCCTATCTCTAATACTGCTGTAACTGCAGCTCGAAAAAAAATTAAAAGTGTCATCAATCTAGACACTAACGTTCAAATCAAAATGGACTTTATCAATGGTGACAGTGCTGAGAAATTCATTGAAAAAGGCTGGGATGAGGATCGCCAAATGTTCTATTATCTTGTTTACTTCAACAAAGAAGAAAAAAGCTAAATCAAAATAAATATATGTCAGAAATAAATCCATTATTACAAAAGTTTGATCATCCCCCATTTTCAAAAATAAAAACAGAACATTTTAAACCTGCTTTTGAAAAAAGCCTGAAAGACGCTAGGGAAGAAATCAACTCGATAGTAGATACTTCAGAGCCTCCTTCTTTTGAAAATACCATTGAAGCTCTAGAGTTTTCTGGGA
>CAZOAD010000015.1:0-49599 GCA_964577705.1 uncultured Mesohalobacter sp. | reverse complement strand
CCTTCCTGCCATAAAAATTCAGTTGTTCTTAAGAAAAGGCGTGTTCTCATTTCCCATCTTACCACATTGGCCCACTGGTTTATTTTGAGGGGTAAATCTCTGTAGGATTGTATCCATCCTTTGAAAGTATTCCAAATCACAGCTTCAGAGGTCGGCCTTACTACCAGTTCTTCCTCTAATTTTGCTTCGGGATCTACTCTCAATTTTCCAGGTTTGTCGGGATCATTCTGCAATCTGTAGTGGGTAACGACTGCGCATTCTTTAGCAAAACCTTCAGCATTTTTTTCTTCAGCTTCAAAAAGAGATTTCGGTACAAATAAGGGGAAGTAAGCATTCTCATGTCCGGTTTCTTTAAATCTTTTATCAAGCTCTGCCTGCATCTTTTCCCAGATGGCATACCCATAAGGTTTTATAGTCATACAGCCACGTACTGCTGAGTTTTCAGCTAGATCAGCTTTAACTACCAATTCGTTATACCACTTGGAATAATCTTCTTGTCTACTCGTTAGGCTCTTTCCCATTCTATAAGGTTTGGCACAAATGTTGTACCTGTGTTAATGATTATATTAGTTAGCACAAAACTAACTAAATTTGATAATAGTAATAATAAAAACCACAAGTTATGATACAATCAAATAAAATATTTAATTCTGTAGCATTAGGAATGTTATCTGTGGTTTTCTTGACTTCGTGTTCGTCGTATAGAAATGTAAATTCAACCTCTGATGGGATTTATGGATCTAGCGCTCCTTCGGAGACTAGAAGGTCTGTTTCTAATGAAAATAGCTCTCTAAGAAATTCTAATACGGTAAATCAGCAAACCGATACCTATTCTAAATATTTTTCAGACCAGGGTCAAATGATTTCTGAGGCCAGAAATTCTAACAACGAAGTATTTACTAATATTGACGACTATTCTTCAGATGAAGGTAATTATTCAGAAGAAGAGAAATATTATGAAGAACCTATATACAATGGAAACAACGCGGGATGGGGCTCAAACCCTTCTTCTGTTACTGTAAATTATATTGATAATGGCTTCTATGGTCCAGGCTGGGGCTGGGGTGGATTTGGTAATCCATTCTTTGGCGGAGGCTTCTATGGTCCCGGATGGGGCTGGGGCGGTTTTTATGGAGGTTTCGGTGGTTTCTATGGTCCTGGCTGGGGCTGGGGTGGAGGCTTCGGCGGTTTTTACGGAGGTTTTGGTGGTTTCTATGGTCCTGGATGGGGCTGGGGTGGATTTGGCAACCCTTACTTCGGCGGATTTTATGGACAAGGTATTGCTTATAATCGCTATAACAGAGGTTATGCCTATAACACGAGGTCTTTGTTAAATTCCAGAAGCGGAACTACAAGATCTAATGTGACTCGGGCTACTTCATCTAGAAGTAGAAGCAACGTGAGCAGAGCATCTAGTAATAGATCAAATGTCTCTAGAAGTACTAGATCCAATTCTTCCAGATATTCTAATAGAGTGAATAATACGAGAAATATAGGAGCCAGAACCTCCAGTGGATATTCAAGAGCAGGAATTAGAAACTCTAGTAATGTTAACGCCAGATCTAGATCTAATTCAAGTTATAGAAATACATCAACCAGAGGTAGATCTTATAGCCCATCTTCAAGGACTAGTAGAAGTAGTGGGGTAAGAAGCTCAGGAAGTTCCAGAAGTTCAGGAGTGAGGTCATCGAGTAGATCTTCAAGAAGTAGTGGCGTTAGAAGTTCAGGGGGTTCAAGATCCTCTGGTGGTAGATCATCAGGAGGTCGTTCTTCAGGTGGTAGAAGTTCTGGAAGGAGATAATCATTTAACGCAAATCAATTATCATGTATAGATTCATTGTTTTAGTTTTCCTCATAAGCACAAGCGTATGGGCCCAAGATATAACAGATGCAGTCAGATTTTCTTCCCAAAGCGTCAATGGTACTGCTAGGTATACGGCAATGGGTGGTGCTTTCGGGGCATTGGGCGGAGACATTTCGGCTATCACTATTAATCCTGCAAGTTCGGCTGTATTTCTTGATAACAAATTTTCAGGATCCTTGGACCTGTCTTCAGTAAATAATGATGCAGCTTATGGAGGTGGTTTTAACACCTCTTCAGATACAGATTTTGACCTTAATCAATTAGGAGCAGTATTTGTTTTTACTACCAATAACAAAAATGCCGTATTTGATAAACTGACTTTGGGTTTTTCATATAATAGAACAAATAATTTCAATAATGAATATTTTGTGAGTGGTGAGAATGAGGAAAGTGTTGCAGGTTATTTTTTGAATAATGCAGAGGGTGTTCCTTTAGATTTATTAACTCCTCGCCCTGGAGAAACACCTGGTAGACTATACCAAATTTTAGGAAGAAACGGCAATTTTAGGGCACAACAGGCCTTCTTGGGCTACGAGACGTTTGTCATTGATGCTGAAAACCCAGATAATCTTGACAATACCTCCTACGTAAGTAATGTTTTTGGCGAATTATCAGATCAGAACTATTCTGAAATTACAAGGGGTAATTCTGGTAAATATACCATTAATGGTGGTGGAATGATTGGCGATAGAATTCACTTGGGTTTAAATTTAAATTTTCACTTTCTCGATTATAGGCGTCAGACGCTATTTGACGAATTCAATTCAGGTCCTGGTGTAAATGAAATATTCTTTGATAATGATTTAAGGATTAGAGGTAGTGGATTTTCACTTCAGTTAGGTGGTATTGCAAAACTTACCGAAAGTTGGAGGTTAGGATTTACCTACGATTCTCCAACCTGGATGAACATAACTGAAGAGCTCTTACAACGAATTGAAACCGTAAGTGGCATGAACTCTCCAGCTATTTTAGATCCTGATGTACTAAATATATATCCAGATTACAATTTTAGAACACCTGGACGTTTGTCTTTAAGTACAGCTTACGTGTTTGGAGGTTCAGGATTGCTTAGTTTTGATTACAGCTATAAAGATTTTTCTGCTATGGAATTCACCTCCAGAGGATTTGAATTACAAAATGAAGATATTTCCAACTTAATGACCGGAGCTTCCACTTATAATTTAGGTGGAGAATACCGTATCCAAAATGTTAGTCTAAGAGGGGGATATTTTATACAAGAATCGCCTTACCAAGCTGAAAGATTTTTAGGGGATACAACTGGTTATTCTTTTGGACTTGGGTTCAATTTTGGAGCTACCACCTTAGATTTTTCTTATCAACGTATTCAACAGGACAGACAAGGAATTTTATATTTTACAGACATTAGGCAAGCATCTGAAATTCAAAGTATTTTCAATAATTATATGTTGACTCTGTCCTTTCCTCTATAAGGTTAAACTTTAAAAGAGATTTTTAATCTCGAATATATGTCAAAATCCTATTTTCGCTAAAAATTTAAGGAATGAATATTTTTTTAGTAGTTATAGGTTTTATTCTTTTAGTAGTTGGCGGAGAATTTTTAGTGAGATCCTCGGTCGCTCTTTCCTTTAGGTTCAACATATCAAAAATGATCATAGGTCTTACTGTGGTCTCCTTTGCTACTTCTGCCCCAGAGCTACTTGTCAGTTTACAAGCTGCTTTGTCTGGTTTTTCTGACATTTCCTTAGGGAACGTCATAGGTTCTAACATTGCTAATATTGGACTGGTATTAGGCTTGACTGCTATTATCTCTTCGATGGACATCGATAAAGATTTCCTCAAGTTTAATTGGCCAGTGATGATGTTATTATCTGGCTTACTTTATTTATTTCTATATACCGGGGAACAGATTGATAGGTTGGAAGGAGTAGCTTTACTCATTGTGATTGTAATTTTCCTGCTGATTTTGATTAGGAAAGCCATGAAGGGAGAAGTAGAAGTTAGCGAGGAAGTTGATGAAAATCTGACAAAAACGTCAGGTTTCAAAATTGTCTTATGGTTGATTATTGGAGGTGCTGGACTTTATTTTGGTTCAGAATGGCTTGTAGATGGTGCAGTAGGAATAGCAGAATCTTTTGGAGTAAGTGAACGGGTGATCTCGGTAACTATGATTGCCGTAGGAACCAGTGTACCAGAACTAGCTGCATCTGTTATTGCAGCACTCAAAAAGGAAAGAGGAATTTCGCTTGGGAATTTAATAGGCTCCAATATTTTCAATATTGGATCTGTAATAGGTTTGACGGCCTTAATTCAACCCATCTCTCTTCAATCTAAAGAAGTGCTCACCAATGATATCTTTTGGATGATAGGCTTTGCCTTAGTCTTGGTGCCTCTGGTATTTATACCACCAAAAAACTCTATCTCCAGGTATAAGGGGGTTTTGATATTTTTGGCCTATATTGTTTTTATATTATTGACCTTTCGTGATTAAATAAGGGGGTTGTCTATTTAAAAATATTATTTTTTTAATTTAACCCCCTCTGTTTTACATCTTATCTCAAAATTATTTACATTTGAATAAATTTAAAAAACTTATTTCTTATGGCAATTTTAAGATTTGATGCTTTAAAAGAGACTCTTCGCAGGACTCCGGTAAAAATAACAGAAAAGGAGCGCAGGTCCGATCTTTTTGGAAGAAATGTATTCAATCAAAAGGCAATGCGCCAACACCTCACTAAAGACTCTTTTGAAGGCTTAAAGAATGCCATAGATAAGGGTGAAAAAATAGACCGTTCTCTTGCAGAAAGTATTTCTGCAGGAATGAAAGAATGGGCTATTTCAAAAGGAGCAACCCACTATACTCACTGGTTTCAGCCACTCACTGGATCTACAGCAGAAAAGCATGACGCCTTTTTTGAAACTGTAGAAGATGGGAGCGCTATGGAGAAATTTAGCGGTTCTCAATTGGTACAGCAAGAACCTGATGCCTCAAGTTTACCCAATGGGGGGATAAGGAACACATTTGAAGCTAGAGGGTACACCGCCTGGGATCCATCCTCTCCAGCTTTTGTCTGGGGTCCGACTCTTTGTATCCCTACTATATTTGTAGCCTACACTGGTGAAGCTCTAGATTATAAAACACCTTTGTTACGATCTGTTTCTGCTTTGGACAAAGCGGCCACAGATGTAGTGAAGTATTTTGATAAAAAGGCAAGCAAAGTTATTACCACTTTAGGATGGGAGCAAGAATACTTCTTAGTCGATTCTGCTTTGGCTTCTACACGACCAGATTTAATGATGTCTGGAAGAACCTTACTAGGTCACTCTCCAGCAAAAGGGCAGCAGCTTGATGATCATTATTTTGGATCTATTCCAAGTCGTGTGTTGAATTATATGAGAGATTTGGAAAGAGAATGTATGTTGCTTGGTATTCCCGTAAAGACAAGACATAATGAGGTAGCCCCTAATCAATTTGAATTGGCTCCTATATTTGAGGAAGTGAATCTAGCAGTAGATCATAACTCGCTGTTGATGCACGTGATGGATAAAGTTGCGGAGCGTCATCATTTTAAAGTGTTATTCCATGAAAAACCATTTCAGGGTGTCAACGGTAGTGGTAAGCACAACAACTGGTCGCTAGCTACCGACACTGGCTCTAACTTGTTGAGTCCCGGTAAGACGCCGATGAAGAACATGCAGTTCCTTACGTTTTTTATCAATACCATAAAAGCATTTTACGAAAATGAAGAGCTCATCAGAGCCACGATTGCTTCGGCCTCAAACGATCACAGGTTGGGAGCCAACGAAGCTCCTCCAGCAGTGATGTCTGTTTTTATTGGTTCGCAGTTGACCAAAGTTTTAGATGAACTAGAGAAAGTAACCAACGGAAAACTTTCTCCTGAAGAAAAAACAGAATTGAAATTGAATGTGGTAGGTAAGATTCCAGAAATTCTTCTAGATAACACAGATAGAAACAGAACTTCACCATTTGCATTTACTGGGAATAAATTCGAATTGAGAGCCGTGGGTTCTACTGCAAATTGTGCAGATCCAATGACAGTGCTTAATGCAATAGTAGCCAAACAACTTATTGAATTTAAAAAAGAAGTAGATGGTCTTATTTCTTCAGATAAAAAAATGAAGAAAGACGATGCTATTTTCAATGTGTTGCGAGAATATATCAAATCTTCAAATAAAATCAGATTTGAAGGAGATGGTTACGGAGATGCTTGGGAAAAAGAAGCTAAAAAGCGAGGTTTGAGTAACTATAGAACAACACCAGAAGCTTTGAAGCCTAAAATTTCTAAGAAAGCGATTGATTTATTTGGGGAATTGAATATCATGAACGAAACAGAAATCAAAGCTAGATATGAAATAGAAATTGAAGATTATTCAAAGCATATACAGATCGAAGGTAGAGTTCTCGGTGATATCGCTAGAAATCATATCATACCAACTGCTATCAAATACCAAAATGTCCTGATTGAAAATGTAAAAGGATTGAAAGAAATCTACGGGTCCAACTTTAAGGATCAAGCCAAACAGCAAATGACGATCATCGAGGCGATTTCAAATCATATTGAAAAAATAAATGAAGAAGTTGAAGAGATGATAGAGGCTAGAAAAAAAGCCAATGTCATGGATGACCCTACCGAAAAAGCTTTTGCTTATTGCAACAAGGTGAAGCCTTATTTTGATCAGATAAGATACCACTGTGATAAGTTGGAACTGTTGGTAGATGATGAAATCTGGCCTTTGACTAAATATAGAGAACTTTTATTTACTAAATAATAATCTGAATAATTTTACAAAACCCAGTCTTGGATGTTTTCCCTGACTGGGTTTATTTTTTATAAATTTGCTACAAATTTTTTCAAAATGAGCGATCAAGATAGATATGCAAAAAGAGGGGTTTCTTCTCAAAAAGAAGACGTGCATAAAGCCATAAAAAATATTGACAAGGGTGTTTTTCCGCAAGCTTTTTGTAAAATCGTTCCAGATTACCTCACGGGAAGTGATGAGCATTGTGTGGTTATGCATGCAGATGGAGCGGGTACCAAATCTTCACTTGCTTATTTGTACTGGAAGGAAACCAGAGATCTATCTGTCTGGAAAGGAATAGCGCAAGATGCACTTATAATGAATATCGATGATTTATTATGTGTAGGTGCTACAGACCATATTTTATTATCTTCTACAATCGGGAGGAATAAAAACTTAATTCCAGGTGAGGTGATTGCAGAAATTATAAATGGAACAGAATCAATTGTCGATAACCTTAAAACCTACGGAGTTAACATTTATACCACCGGCGGTGAAACTGCAGATGTTGGTGATCTGGTTCGCACCATTATTGTAGATTCTACAGTAACCGCGAGAATGAGAAAAGATGAGGTCATCGACAATGCCAATATAAAACCTGGTAATGTAATTGTCGGGCTTTCTTCATCTGGTCAAGCTACCTACGAGACCGAATACAATGGTGGTATGGGAAGCAATGGACTTACTTCGGCCAGACATGATGTACTACAGTCAGATTTAGCTGAAAAGTATCCAGAATCTTTTGACCCTTCGGTCCCGAAAGACTTGATTTATTCTGGTAGTAAATCACTTACTGATAAAATTTCTAAGGAACTTCCGGATGTAGGCAAACTTATTTTATCTCCTACGCGCACCTATGCGCCCATCGTCAAAAAAATATTCGAAACACTCGGTAGGAAATCCATTAACGGTATGGTGCATTGCAGTGGTGGAGCCCAAACGAAAATCCTTCATTTTGTGAAAGACTTGCATATTATAAAAGATAATATGTTTGATGTTCCTCCGTTATTTCAACTCATACAAAATGAAAGCCAAACCGATTGGAAAGAGATGTATCAGGTATTTAACATGGGTCACAGACTTGAGTTTTATGTCGATGAGTCTATAGCTCAGGAAATTATAGATATTTCTAAAAGTTTTAATGTTGATGCTAAGATAATTGGTAGAGTAAAAGCTTCAGATAAAAAATCTTTGAGCATTAAGTCGGAACATGGTCATTTTGAGTATCAATAATAGTTAATGAAAAGGGTCTTAGTAAGTATTTTATTATTTGGTTTTGTCTCACAAAACTACGCTCAGTCATTTGGTGAAATTCAAAAAGTAGAATCCATTGGAGAGAAAATTTTCCCAGTTGGAGCCACTCCACTTATCAAAACAAGCTTTGATGTTAAGGAGTTTTATAGTTTTACTTTAAATGAACTCATACCAACCACAGGAAGAACTAGTTTCTGGGAATCTACAAATAATTTCACTTTGGATATAAGTGAAGTTGCATTTGTCAATTGGAATGCAGGGGGTTCCAATTCTATCTCGGCACTTTATGGAATGAATATAGTAAGGACCTATCTAAATGATGGTTTTAGATGGGACAACAGGTTTAGATTTAGATATGGGATCAACCAGCAGGAAGGGCAGGAGTTAAGAAAAACAGACGATGATTTAGAGATAAGTTCCTCATTTGGATATGAAGTCTCCAAAAATTCAAAGTGGTTTTATTCCGGTAGATTTAGTTTTCAAACACAAGTTGCAAGAGGATTTAATTACCCAAATGTGGAAGTACCAATTTCAGAATTTATGGCACCGGGCTATATATTTTTAGGGGTTGGTGCCAAATATGTTCAGGAAAAGGATAAATTCGAACTTTACCTTTCACCAATCACCCAAAAAACGACATTCGTTTTTAATCAGCGATTAGCCAACGATGGAGCTTTTGGAGTTACTGGAGCTATTAGAGATTCCCAAGGAAATATTATAACAGAGGGAGAAAATGTCAGAAATGAATTTGGTATATTAATTACCAACCAGTTAGAACAAAAACTCTTTGACAGTACAAAACTCATAACTAGACTAAGTTTATACACCGACTATATTAATAATTTTGGTAATGTAGATGTGGACTGGGAATTGATCTTTGATTTTAAAATTAATAGTTTTATGAGGGCCAGCATAGGTGCTCACATCCGTTACGATGATGACATTAAAGTTAAGGAAGAGGGCCCAGATGGTACTTTGCTAGAGGGAGGCCCAAGAATTCAACTCAAGCAACAATTAGGAGTTGGTATAGCTTTGGACTTGTAAGTGTAAACTTTTACTTCAGAAGATAATCATCATTTACAACCAATAAAATCCCTGTAATTCACTTAAATTTGCACTACATTTTACACTTATGCTAGATAAATTAAACTTTATAAAACAACGTTTTGATGAGGTGAGTGATTTGATCATTCAGCCAGATATCATGTCGGATCAAAAGCGTTATATAGAACTTTCCAAAGAATACAAGGATCTCAAAGCTATAATGGATGAACGTGAGGTTTATATTGAGTTGAAAAACAACTTAGAAGAAGCTGAAGACATTATATCGAATGAATCTGATTCAGAAATGGTAGATATGGCTAAGATGCAATATGATGAAGCCAAAGAAGAACTGCCAAAACTTGAGGAAAAGATAAGGATGATGTTGATCCCTAAAGATCCTGAAGATGCTAAGAATGCTGTAGTTGAAGTAAGAGCTGGAGCAGGAGGCGATGAAGCAAGTATCTTTGCGGGTGACATCTTTAGAATGTTGAGCAAGTACTGTGAACATAAAGGTTGGAAAGTGGATGTTGTGGATTATAGCGAAGGAACCAATGGAGGATACAAAGAAATTCAGTTTGAAGTTTCTGGTGAAGATGTCTACGGCACTTTGAAGTATGAAGCTGGAGTCCACCGTGTACAACGTGTTCCGCAAACAGAAACTCAGGGCCGAGTGCATACCAGTGCTGCTACTGTGATGGTTTTTCCAGAAGCAGAAGAATTCGACGTCGAAGTTAACCCTAAGGATGTACGGATCGATTATTTCTGTTCATCCGGACCTGGAGGGCAATCGGTGAATACCACCTACTCTGCAGTAAGACTTACGCACGAACCTACGGGAATTGTAGCTCAATGTCAAGATCAAAAATCTCAGCATAAGAACAAAGAAAAAGCCTTTAGGGTGTTAAGGTCCAGACTTTACGAGATGGAACTTGCTAAAAAGCAGGCCGAAGATGCGGAAAAAAGGGGTTCTATGGTAACCAGTGGAGATAGAAGTGCAAAAATTAGGACTTATAATTATGCACAAAGCCGGGTGACCGACCATAGAATTAATCTTACTCTTTACGATCTCGATAATATCATCAACGGGGATATTGAAAAAATAATCAATGAATTAAAGCTTGTTGACAATACTGAAAAGCTAAAAAATATCTCTGACGATTTATAACCAGCTAATGGATATTCAAAAGCTTATTGAACAGATTGAAAAGAAAAAATCCATGCTCTGCGTAGGGCTAGATGTGGATTTAGATAAAATACCAAAGCATCTTCTCACTCTGGAAGACCCAATTTTTGAATTTAATAAAGCTATTATTGATGCGACTCAGGAGTATTGCATCGCCTATAAACCAAATATTGCTTTTTATGAAGCTTATGGAATAAAAGGATGGCAAGCGCTTAAGAAAACTATCGATTATCTGAATGAATTCTACCCAGAACAGTTCACCATCGCCGATGCGAAGCGGGGAGACATTGGAAATACATCCACTAGATATGCCAAGGCTTTTTTTGAAGATCTAAATTTTGATTCTATCACTGTTGCTCCCTATATGGGAAAAGACTCAATTGAGCCTTTCCTAGAATTCAAAAATAAACACACCATTTTACTTGGTTTGACCTCCAATTCCGGTTCTGAAGATTTTCAATTTGTAAAAACGAATTCTGAATTGATGTTTGAGAAGGTTCTTAAAACTTCTCTCACTTGGAAGAATAGTCAACAATTAATGTACGTCATCGGTGCAACCAAAGCAGAGTATTTGAGATCTATAAGGACTATTTTGCCAGATCATTTTTTACTTATACCAGGTGTTGGAGCCCAAGGTGGTTCCTTGAAGGATGTTTGTGAATATGGAATGACTACTCGTTATGGTTTGATTATTAATTCTGCCAGAGGAATTATTTATGCTTCCAGTAAGGAGAATTTTGCTCAAATAGCAGGTCAAAAAGCTAAAGAATTACAGCTGGAAATGAAATCTTATATAAAATAAAAAGCTTATACGTATTTCAGTATAAGCTTTTTAAAAGTTTGGTGTAGCTGTGAACTACATTTCTTCTTTAGTGTCTTCAGCAGCTTCTTCAACTTCGTCAGCTCCTTCTTCAGCAGCATCTTCCATGTCTTCAGCTCCTTCTTCGATGGCATCACCAGTGTCTTCAGCTGCATCTTCTACAGCATCACCAGCTTCTTCCATCGTTTCTTCTACTTCTTCGCCTGCTTTTTCAGCATCGCTTTTTTGTTCTCTACAGCTTACTACACCTAAACCTAATAAGGCAGCCATAGTAATAGATAAAATTGATTTTTTCATTTGTTTTGATTTTGTTTAAGCACCAAAAGTATTGAAAATTCTGAAATATATTAAAATTTGTTCGGGTTTTTTATAATTTCTTTTGAGCGATTGATATGATTATCAAGGGTTTCTTTATTCATTTTTTTTAAGATGCTCATCATCATGTTCATCCTTTGGTTATTTTTGAAATGTTCTTGCTTCTCATAAAGAAAATTCCAGTACAAATTATTGAATGGACAGGCGTCTTCCCCTTCCTTTTTACTTACAGAGTATTTGCAGGATTTACAGTAGTTGCCCATTTTATTGATATAACTTCCACTAGACACATAAGGTTTTGTAGCAACAATTCCACCATCTGCAAATTGACTCATGCCTCTGGTGTTGGTCAGTTCTACCCACTCGATAGCATCTATATAAACTCCCAAGTACCAGGCGTCGACCTCGTCTGGGTCTGTCATCGTTAGCAATGCGAAATTTCCTAAGATCATTAGTCTCTGGATGTGATGTGCATAAGCATCATCTAGACTCTGTTTGACCGCGTGCTTTAAGCAGTTCATATCCGTTTCACCAGTCCAATAGAAGTCAGGTAGTTTATTGGTATTTTCTAATTCATTTTTGGACTTGTAACCAGGCATTTCTTTCCAGTATATGCCTCTCATAAACTCTCTCCACCCAAGGATTTGTCTTACAAAGCCTTCAACCTGTGAAATGTGGATCTCATCTTTATGTTTGTAATAGTAATCCAATGTGGTTTCTATCACTTCTTTAGGAGAAAGCATTTTACTGTTCATGGCAAATGAGAGCCTTGAATGGAATAAAAACTTTTGATCGGTATGGAGCGCATCTTCATAATCTCCAAAATAAATCAATAGATTTTTACAGAAATAATCTAAAACCTCCAGGCACTCTTTTCTTGACGTAGGCCATGGGAAATTGTCTTTATCGATTCTTCCCATGGTTTTAACCTCCATGTTTTCCAATTGTTCCAAAACCCCTTCTACATCCTTATCAAAGGTTTTAGCCGCTGGAATCTCTGGCTTTCCTGTCCATTTTTTACGATTGCTTTTATCGTAATTCCACTCTCCACCTTCTGGTTTTTTATCGTCCAGCATCATAATACCATGTTTTTTCCGCATATCGCGGTAAAAATATTCCATGGTCATTTCTTTTTTGCCTTCATAAAACTTTTCGATGTCTTCCCGAGTGGTGTAGAAATGCTCAGAATCGTAAGCCTTAGATGTAATGTTTAGCTTATTACAAAACGTCTTAAGTTTAATGTCCAGTCTATACTCGTCTGGATATATATATTCGAAATGCTCTATGTTGTTTTCATCTATGATTTTGTTGAGATTGGATGGCAAGTCCTGTTTATTCTCTTCATCATCAATTTGATAATAAATAACCCGATGTCCGTCATTTTTCAACTCCTCTGCAAAATTTCTCATCGATAAAAAAAACGCCACCACTTTTTGAATGTGGTGCTTCACATAACTGGTTTCTTGCTGAGACTCAGCCATAAAGTAAATGATGTTATCATTTTTTTCCTCAAACCAGGAATGCTTTAGGTTGAGCTGATCTCCTAGTATAAATCGTAATGTTTTTTTCATAATCTTTATTATCTGTTTTCTGAAACTAAGTCTATTTTTCTAACACCTACTACCTACTACCTACTACCTAAGCTTAGCCCTGATGGAGGCGGTATCCTTGGCTTTTGAGATGCTAAGCAACACAGCCTGAGCAAAAGCGACTCTTAAGAAGCTCTTTGACCAGGTGTTGTGGGCTGCAGCTCTAAAGACCAAGATATAGCTGAGAGCAGGAAATAGCTGTTAAAACAAGGTATCTTGCAGCCAAGTCCGCTGATATTTTCCGTTGCTGTCGTAGCGATCTGCCTGGCTCTTGATATTGAATTTCCTATCTCTCGGATCGTTACCTACACCAGAATTGTACATCCAGTTCCCCCAGTTGCTGTGGACATCATAATCTACAAGCATAGCCTCAAAATAGGCTGCGCCTATTCTCCAGTCTTGTTTCCACTCTTTGGCCCAGTAGCTGTTTACGTTTTGTCGCCCCCGATTACTCATAAACCCAGTTTCACGCATTTCGATCATGTTGGCGTTTACAAAAGGCTCTGGTGTGTTCCCGTTGATCCATTGGCTAAGGGCTTTTTCGTTATTTCCCCAATCGTATGTCTTGTTTAACACTCCGCCAAGATGAAAAATTTTGTTACCGTGTTTAAGTGAAATATATTTGAAATAGTCCCTCCAGATCAGCTCAAAAATCATCCAATAGGTGTCCTGATTTTTTTTGACTTCTTTTTCGAATTTTTTCACCTGGTGATAGATGGATACTGCAGAAATGCTCCCATTGGCCAACCATGCGGAGAATTTGGAACTGTAATCCGTACCCAACAATCCATTTCTGGTTTTTTTGTAATACTGTAATTTTTTGGTATTCCAGAAATAGTGTTTTAGCCGTTCCCAGGCTTCGTCTTCGCCGCCTTTAAATGGAAATGCAGAGCGATTGTCTACCTCAAATTCTTCTAAACCCAAGTCTGTTAGGCTTGGTATCTTTGTTTCCATATCAACTAGGTTGTCTTTGGAACGCGCCTCTGGTATCGGAATTTCTTCTCTAACATGGCTTTGCTTTTCACACTTTTTTCTGAAGTTGGTGTATACCTCTGGAATTTGCTTAAAATCATCGTACGGTACATCTTCGGGATGAAATAAAAACTGGTTGTAGGAATCTATAAATTGAGTATGAACTAAAGCGGATTTAACTTCTTCTTCCACTTTCTGCTCTTCTTCGGTCCATTCGGTCTGGTAGAAAATTGTCTTAATGTTAAAGGTCTCTGCAATTTTTTTAAACACTTGACCGGGCTCATCATGCTCAACCTTAAGTCTGATGTTTAAGTCCTTTAAGTTGCTGGACAGCTGTGTTACAGATTCAATAAGGAATTTTGCTCTGTATTTTTCTGTTTTCTTAAAACCGTATTTGGTGGTTTCGTAGTGTCTTGGATCAAAGCAATACACTCCTAAAACAGGTTCCGGATGCTGACAAGCATCGTATAAGGATTTTTGATCTCTTGTACGCAGGTCGTTTCTAAACCATACGATATTTATGTCTTGTTTCTTCTGCATTTTTCACTACAATATTTGACGTTATCCCAATTTTTCTCCCATTTTTTCCTCCAGGTAAATGGTAAACCACAGGTGGCGCATATTTTTTCGGGTAAATGTGTTTTTTTATGAGCCATTATCTTTTAAGAGGTTTCAATTTTTGATTTGGCCTGGCATAGGCATATCTTTCTATAAGGTTAGTCTTAACGTAGCCATCAAGCCCAATAATTCCAGCTGAATTTGCCTTTGCCAGATCTAAAAACCCATCTTTATCTTGTATGCCATCTTCAACTAAAAGATGCTGAATCTCACCAATTATCAATCTACAGCCGTTTTCTTTGATGAAGTATTCATTAATGTACTTGCATCCCATTTTGATTTTGGACTCTTTTACAAATGGAGCCTCAAAACCATTGATGAATTCTTGAGTTAATCCCACTTCATCAAACTCTGATACCTCTGAATCATATTTAGCTGATGTCTGATGTGCTTTGTCCACAAAACTTTCGTGAATATGGTTCACAGTAAATTGATGGTTTTCTTTAAAGTTATTGAAAGAATCTCGTTCTACTGTCGTTGGTCTTAACATAAAACTCAACATAGGCGGATTACTGCCAAGGTGTATAACCGAATTGAACACTGCCAGGTTGGTAACTCCGGTTTTGGATATGCTTCCAATAAGGTTGGCAGACTTGAATCCGCCGCAAGTATTTACCAAATGCATCCGCTCTAAACTTGGTAGATCGATGATGTCTTGTTTCGAAAAATGAGTCATAAAAAAAGGCCGATTATAAATCGACCTAAAAATAAATATTGTTTAACTTTATACTGTTAAAAATTAAACAAAATTAAATTTTTTACTTTTCTTCCAATTTTGGATAATCTGTATATCCTTTTTTACCTGGAGCGTAGAAGGTATCCTCATCCCAATCTTGTAATTCAGCATTTTTTTCAAAACGAATTGGGAGATCTGGATTTGATATAAATAACTTAGCATAAGCCACCATATCTGCATTTCCATCTTCAATAACTTTATTTCCACTGTCTTGGTCAAATCCGGCATTGATCATCAAATTACCTTTATATAAAGGTCTAAAGTGCTCCGCAATATTGCTTACCAAAAAGTCTTTATCACTCACATCGTTAAACGGCTCTGATAAGTGGAGGTAGGCCAGATCATAGTCATTAAGCTTTTTCACGATGTACTCAAAAGTTGGTATGGTTTCCTCATCGGCTTCCATTCCAAAAATGCCATGCAGGGAAGGGTTTAAGCGCAAGCCAATTCTGTTTTCCGGGAAGTACACTTTTATGGCGTTTATAATTTCAAACAATATTCTTGCCCTGTTTTCAATAGAACCTCCATATTCGTCTGTACGATGATTGGAAGTCTTGTTGAAAAATTGATGTATCAGGTAGCCGTTGGAAGAATGAATTTCAATACCATCAAAACCAGCATCTACCGCATTTTTTGCAGCTCTTTTAAAATCTTGGACTGTGAGTTTAACCTCTTCTGTGGTCATAGCTCTAGGCTCTACTGTATCTTGAAATCCGTTCTCTGTATAAGCCTGCGCATTTGGGTTGATGGCACTAGGTGCTACTGGCTTTTTACCATCATGAAAATCGGGATGGGAAATTCTTCCCACATGCCACAATTGGACAAAAATTTTGCCTCCTTCGTCGTGAACACTATCGGTCACTTTTTTCCAACCTTCAATCTGTTCTGGCAAATGGATTCCTGCCGTGTTGATGTAACCCCTGGCTTCATAAGAGACTTGTGCGCCTTCAGAAATAATCAAACCAGCACTGGCACGTTGAGTGTAATACTTAACGTGCAAATCTGTAGGAGCATTATATTCATTATCGGCCCTATTTCTAGTCATAGGTGCCATGATAACTCTATTTTTTAATTCTAAATCGCCCATTTTTATGGGTTTCAATAAAGCTTGTGTACTCATAATTTAAATCTTTTTTGTAAACTTAATACTTATAAAAATCCTTACTCGTTAAGGCAATTATAAAAGGATGTTTTTTTATCTGATTTTATAATAAATTAAATTTATACTATGAAGACTTTACGCAAATCTAAATTGGACTGGAAAGATTTCAAAAAAGTTGAAATGCGAGTAGGCACAATAGTAGAAGCTGCTTTATTTGAAGAAGCGCACCAGCCAGCTTATAAACTCAAAATTGACTTTGGTTCTTTTGGTATGAGACGATCATCTGCCCAGCTTACTGGGCTTTATGCTGCGCAGGAACTTATTGGAAAACAAATCGTGGCAGTGCTTAATTTTCCTCCCAAACAAATTGCAACCATGATGAGCGAATGTTTGGTTCTTGCAGCAGTGGATGAGACGATAGGGACTTCACTTTTATCACCAGATCATCAAATTAGCAATGGAACACTAATTTGTTGACTTTAAACTTTAGAGTTTAAAATGGTCAAGAAATTATGCCTGCTTATTTCCTCAGCACCTAGGCTTTCAAGGTGTTTGGTATATACTTGACAGTCGATTAAAGTAATACCGTTTTTTTCCATATTTTTTACCATGGTAATAAATCCATACTTAGACGCGTTATCCACTTTTGTAAACATACTTTCTCCACAAAAGACTTTTTTATCTTTCAATAAGATACCATAGAGACCGCCTACAATTTCTTCGTCTTGCCATACTTCGACAGATTTTGCTAAGCCGGCCTCATGCAACTGTATATAACTATCTATCATTTCCTCTGTAATCCATGTCCCATTCTGGTTGTCTCTATTGATGTTAGCACATTGTCGAATCACGTGTTCAAAGTTCTCATTGTAGGTCACCTTGAAGGCTTTTTCCTTAAAAAGCTTTTTCATACTCTTAGAGACCTTCAAATTCTCTGGAAATAAAACCATTCTTGGGTCTGGACTCCACCACAAAATAGGTTGTCCCTCTTCATACCAGGGGAAAATGCCATTTTCGTAAGCAACCTTGATGCGTTCCAGACTTAGGTCGCCTCCAAAAGCCAATAATCCTTTATCGTCTGCAAATTTGGGGTGAGGAAATATGATGTCTTTTGTCAGTTTGTACATAGGTCAAAATATAAGTAAGCCGGCAATAAATACTATACTGCCAATGATAAATAATATAAAAGTAAATGAAAAAATATCACTTGCTTTTAACTTGGTAATTGCAAGAAGCGGCAACGCCCAAAAGGGTTGAAGCATATTAGTTATCTGATCCCCGTAGCTCAAAGCCATGATAATTTTAGGGAGAGACACGCCAAGTTTGGAAGCAGATTCTAAAGCAATTGGTCCCTGTATAGCCCATTGTCCACCTCCGCTAGGTACAAAAATATTAACTATACCAGAGCTTATAAAAGTGAAAATAGGAAGCGTGGTTTCTGAAGAAATGCTGATGAAAAATTGGGCAAAGTTAACTGCTAGACCACTTTCTTTCATGACACCAATAATTCCAAAATACAAAGGAAATTGAATCAAAATTCCCGAAGCACCTTTAATGGCTTCACCTAGAGAAGATAAATACTTGATGATGGATTGATGAAACAAAATGCCTAAACCCAGCATCAAAAAATTGAGCATATTGGGCGTAAGACTGAGCTCCATTAAATTTTGATGATAAACCACAAAGAAACAAGTTGTGATCAATCCTCCAAACACAAGCGTCAAGACTTTATTGCTCTCAAGTGGATGCGCTTTTACTTTTTCTGAATTGGAAACATTTTCATTTAAAAGCGTTGAGGTATCGAACCTTGACATGGAATTTTGCTTAATGCTTCGAAAAATTAAAGGGACAATGATTAACATCGTCCCAAAAATGATGAGATTACTGAGGCTGAAGATGGTTTCGGAGGTGGATATTTCGGAAGGAAAACCAACGGGAAAATCATTCATAATCGAATGTAAATGACCTTCTTCTGCTGCTTTTAAAGGGGCAGAACCAGAAATACCACCATGCCAAACCATCATTCCTGAATAGCCTAAAGCGCCAATAAGCGGATAGTTGATATTCAAATTTTCCTTCGCTGATTTTTCTCCAATCTTTCTCGCTAGAATAGCTCCGAAAATTAAGCCTAACCCCCAGTTGAAAAACCCCATCAGCATGGTGCTAATGCTCACCAAGACGACCGCGCTTTTAGTATCAATAGCACCTTTAGTGATAAATTCTAAAAGTTTATTCACCGGCGAACTCAGGACCAAAACGTGACCCAGAACCAAAATCAACATCATTTGATAACCAAAAACCAACAGTTCCTGGTTCCATAATCCAGATTGCCACGCTGTGAGAGTAGATACCAACTGAGAATGATCTCCTGTAAAGTTGCCAAAGAAATAGGCCAATACCAGAGTGACTAGCGTCAGTCCAATGCTCAGTGTAAACGGAGAGGGGAGAACCTTAGCAAAAAACAATTCAAGTTTAGCAATCAATTGGAGTAAGTTTAGGGTTCTTTTTGGGTAAAAATAGAAAAAGCTCCAGAGATGTTCTAGAGCTTTTTCTATTTATCGTAAGTTCCTTTTAAAAAGGTAAATCATCTTCATCATCATCATTCAAATCCTGAACTGGCTCAAATTGATCTGATGGAGGGATAGGAGGAGCTCCAGCAGAACTATTCCCATCTACATTTTCGATTCTCCAACCGTTTAATGAGTTAAAGTATTTGGTTTCTCCCTGAGGACTCACCCATTCGCGACCTCTTAGATTAATTCCTACTTTTACATTCTGACCCACGTTATAATTGTCCAATAAGTTGGTTTTATCTTGAACAAATTCTATCAAAATGTGTTGTGGATATTGTTCTTCGGTAGTGACTACCATTTCTCTCTTTCTGAAACCATTACTACCAAATTCTTTGGTTTCTCCTAAGACTTTAATTTTTCCTTGTACTTCCATAATTATTGTTTTGCGAGTAATATATTCAAAGCTTTTTCAAGCTCATTTTTTTCTATGTATTCCTGAGCGATAAGATGAATTCGCTGTTCGGAACTTTCTTCGATAAAATGTCCTAAATCATGTTCAGTAATAAAATGCTGAACTTGAGATGGATCTGGTATTTCTTCGATATTGCCAAGTTTACCTAAGTCATTACCTGATAATATAGAACTCAACCGAATTCTTTCAGGCAATTGGTCTACTCCAACCCCTTTCCTTTGTAAAGGTTTTTCGACTTCGAACATGCCTAGGTTAGCTCTGGAATACCAGTTGCCACCCATTCTTGACACCAGGTCAATTTTATGTTGATCTATGTGTAAGCCATCATCCAGTAAATCTTCTCTGATATGAATCTTTACCACTTCTGCAATGACCAAATTACCTGCACCTCCTTCTTCACCTAAAGCAATTGTATCATTAATTTTACATTCATATTGAACAGGAGACTCTTTGACTCGTGGTGGCCTTACCAGATCCGATTCCAGCATGGTTAATCCAGATTTTTCAAATTCGTTGACGCCTTGATCGTATTCAGTACTCGACAAGGAGACTTGTTGTACGATATCCCAGTTCACCACATTGATAACGGCTTCTTTGGTTTCTAAAGCGTTTTCTAAAGTGTGTTTTATAGTATTATCTCTCACTCGTCGTACGGGGGAGAAAATCAAAATTGGTGGATTAGCACTAAAGACATTGAAGAAGCTGTAGGGAGACAAATTAGGATTTCCTTTCCCGTCTACTGTACTTACGAATGCAATAGGTCGAGGCCCTATGGAGCCTGAAAGCATTCCGTAGAGGTTTTTAGTTTCCAATTCTGAAGGCAAAAAGCTTTTCATATCTGAATTTTTACAAAGGTAATTAATCTGTTTCTAAAATTCTTTTCAGAAGTAAGTTCACTTCAAAAAGTTATGAGCTCAACACCTCTAAATCTGAAAAAAACTAAAAATAGAGTTTCCATATCTTCTGAATTCTGAAAATGTTGCGATGTGTTCTAAACTTGAATGTTTAGAGTGTTCTATAATCAACATGCCTTCTTCATTCAGCAGTGATCGCTCTCTTACAGTAGCTTCAATTTTTTCAAATTCTTCAATGGGTAAATCATAGGGAGGATCTGCGAAAATAAGATCAGCTTTCAATGGTGTTTTTTCTAAAAAGTCAAAAACATCGCTTTTGATGACATTTAGTTCTAACTCAAGTGCTTCTGAAGTTTTGGTAAGAAATTTAATACAGTCATAATTCGCATCAACCGCCGTAACCCGCTCGGTTCCTCTGGAAATAAACTCAAAAGAAATACTCCCGATTCCTGCGAATAGGTCAATAACTTCTATCTCCTGGAAACGAATCCTATTATTCAATATATTAAAGAGACCCTCTTTAGCCATATCTGTAGTAGGTCTGACAGGGAGTTTTTTGGGGGCAATAATTCTTCGTCCTTTGAGACGTCCAGATACAATTCTCATAAGTTATAATAAATTAAAATGGGTGTGAAATCCTTCATGGTTTTCAAACGTATAGGGTGCGGGAGTATTTGAAAACGAAATGTGCCTTAAGTAGGTTGAAAGAATTTTGAGGGCCGCGTTTTCTTCATTTTGAAAAAAATGTCCACGAAATTCAATTTTAAGGTTTTCGCGATGCAGTTTCAGCTCTTCGATGGTGAATAACAGGTAATAAGCAAAATCTTCGGCAGTTTCAAACGGGAAGGCATTGGCGAGAAGTAGTTTTTGATTTTTAAACGCTGTGAAATACAGTAGGTTATGTCCTACATGAACCATTGCATATTCATCGACGAATCTGCTTTTTTGGAAGGCCTTGTTGATGAGACCAGTAAAGACATGAGTAAATTCAAAACTACCAAACAGGTCGAAAAGATAATTATTGATGTTCACATAAGGAATGTAAACCGTGTTGGCTTGCATAGGCGTAATCTCATCATAAGAGAAATCGTCGCCTTCTATAAGTTTAGAAGAATATTTGAGATAATGAGGAAGGTGGGATTCTTCAAAATAGGCTTGTGGAACAATGCTAAATTGTGGATTACCGTAAATAACTTCAAGCCCTTGGATCTGTTGGCTTATCTTAAATTCGGAATTGATTTTAGTCTTCAACAGCTTGAGAAGCTCTGCTGTTGAAGAAGAATTTGAGAGTTTAATGTTCTCAAAAGCAATCACTGTGGAATAGTCGTTTCTCACTAAAAAAGAAAATCCATCTTGTAAAATGAAGATGGATAGTCTATTCTTTATATGTGTTGAGTTTTCACTCATTAATTGTCACCAAAGTTTTTTGGCCAGTTTCCATTAGTTTTAACTTGTTTCATAGATCCAACGGTGATAGCTTCACCATCCACACCATCTACAGACATAGTTTGCTTTTCTTGAATTACAAGATCTCTTGGTTGATCAGCAAGAATTAAATCTTTAGGAGCTTTGACTTCAAACACTGGGATTCTGTTTCCATCTTCTTCTAGATATCCAGCATCCATTTCAAAGGTTTTCTTGTCTGTGTGAGGAATATATTTCAAGTCTTTATAGCTATCTGATGAACCAAAAATTGAATCCTTAACAGGAGCAAAGCCTAAGGTATCGATTACAACATCTTCTACATATTTATCTACACCATATGTTTTTCTATATTCTTCATCCAAAAATGTAGTATCTCTTCTTTGAGTAATAACAAATTGTGCGGTATCAATAAACTTAGTCAAATCATCAAAATCATCTTCATAGTTGCCTTCGATATCTCGGTGAGCCAACTGAACATCACGGATGTATTTCATTTTTTCAACGACGTCGATGTAACGCTCGTCTCTTATTTTATTAAATTCTACAGGTCCGTAGACTGCCTGGTACGTGAAATAGCCTAATACGCCAATAACAACCCAAAGAACAATTTGTATTACGATCTTCATAACTTGAAATTAAGAATTTTGATATCAACAAAACTACAATTTTTTTTCAATCACAAAAGTTTACTACATAAAAATCGTGCTTATATTTGAAAATTAAGAACCGCAACCCCTTTTATGGATACTCAAGAGTTTTACAAAGCACTTATTACTGATTTTGGACACTCTCCTACACCTAAACAAGATCTGACGCTTCAACTTCTATCCAAATTTGTTTTAGAGACCTCTGTAGATCGCATTTTTCTATTAAAAGGTTATGCGGGTACGGGGAAAACCACCATCATAGGAACCTTGGTAAAAAACATCTGGAAAGTAAAGAAGAAGGTGATTTTGGCAGCGCCTACCGGAAGAGCGGCAAAAGTAATCTCAAATTACAGTCACCAATACGCCCAAACCATCCACCGTAAGATATACCAACCTAAAAGCACAAGTGGAGGTGGAATTGAATTTGTTCCACAGATCAACAAACATAAAAACACCATTTTTATTGTTGATGAAGCTTCTATGATTCCTGATTTCCCGAGTGGAGACCAGCTTTTTAATAGAGGTTCTGTCTTGGATGATCTTATGGAATACGTGTATTCTGGGGTTAATTGCAAGCTGATTTTTATTGGAGACACTGCGCAATTACCACCAGTCAAATCGAATTTGAGTCCTGCCTTGGACGAAAAGACCTTGACCAATCATTACCAGATGGACGTGATTCCTGTTGAATTGGATGAAGTAGTCAGACAAAAGCTGGAAAGCAGCATACTTCTGAATGCTACCAAAATCCGAGAGACCATCGAAGATGAAGATTTTGAAAATTTCAAATTCGAATTATCAGAAAAGGCCGATATGGTAAGACTTGTCGATGGCTATGAAATTCTAGATGCGATCAATGAAGCTTATGACAATTTAGGCCACGAAGAAACGGCTATAATTGTAAGGTCCAATAAAAGGGCTAATCTTTATAATCAACAGATACGTAGTCGTATTCTTCTGAGAGAAGATGAAATTGCCCCCGGTGATTTTTTAATGGTAGTTAAAAACAATTATTTTTGGGTTAAGCCCAAAAGTGATGCTGGATTTATTGCCAACGGTGATATCGTAGAAATACTGGAGATTTTTGGATTAAAGGAACTCTACGGCTTTAGGTTTGCAGAAGTCAAAGTCCAAATGGTAGATTATCCCAAAATGAAGCCCTTTGAAACAGTGATCATGTTGGATACCTTAACTTTAAACTCACCATCGCTTCCTTACGAAAGGTCCAACGAGCTTTACCAGGAAGTCATGAAAGATTACGAAGACTTGACCTCCAAATACAAGAAGTTTCAAAAAGTTAAACAAAATCCATTTTTCAATGCACTCCAGGTAAAATTTAGTTATGCTATCACTTGCCATAAATCTCAAGGGGGGCAATGGGATACAGTTTTTGTAGAACAGCCTTATCTGCCAGATGGAGTTACAAAAGATTACCTGAGGTGGCTGTATACAGCCTGCACCAGAGCAAAAGAAAAACTATATTTAATTGGCTTTAAAGACGATTTTTTCGCTGAAAAACAATTGTAGAATTTAAGATTAATATGAATTGAAAATGTCAACATCATTAAAAGTTATAGCCATGATTCCTGCAAGGTATCAAGCCTCTAGGTTTCCTGGTAAGTTAATGCAGGATTTGGCTGGAAAACCGGTGATCGTAAGAACTTATGAAGCAGCTAAATCTACACAACTCTTTGAAGAGGTTTTTGTAGTGACCGATTCTGAACTTATTTTTTCTGAAATTGAAAAGCACGGAGGGAAGGCCATCATGAGTCAAAAAGAGCATGAATGTGGTAGTGATCGCATAGCAGAAGCTGTGGAGCATATGGATGTTGATATCGTTATCAATGTTCAGGGAGATGAGCCTTTTATCAATGAAAAGGCACTGAGTCAACTTTTGAAAGTATTTGAAAATGACACCGATAAAACAATTGACTTAGCATCTCTAAAAGTAAAGCTAACTTCAGAAGAAGACATAATTAATCCTAATCACGTCAAGGTGATTACTGATTTGAAAAATTTTGCACTTTATTTTTCCAGAT
This sequence comes from uncultured Mesohalobacter sp., assembly GCA_964577705.1. Classification (GTDB taxonomy): domain Bacteria; phylum Bacteroidota; class Bacteroidia; order Flavobacteriales; family Flavobacteriaceae; genus Psychroflexus. Next base: position 25,352 of record CAZOAD010000015.1, on the reverse strand, counting down.
CGCCTATTCCATTTCACAGAGCTAAAGAACTTGTGGTGAGTTATTATAAACATGTGGGGATTTATGCCTTTAGAAAAGAAGCTTTGATGGCTTTTTACAACTTACCGATGAGTCCGTTGGAGGCTTCAGAAAAAATAGAATGTATTCGCTATTTAGAAAACGGAAAAACCATTAAAATGGTAGAAACCCAGGAGTTGAGTATCGGTATTGATACCCCTGAAGATTTAGAAAAAGCTAGGCAGAGGTTGAGTTAATGACTTCCTCTTATGGTATGTCTTTTTAAAATCTTTTTACCTTCTATTTTGGATCTTTCAGATTGAATAATTTTCCAAATCAAGTCTGAAGCTTTTTGGCGTGAAGATTCCAGGTCGACCACTGGATGTGGATAATCCTCTCCAAGTTTGAACCCATACATAGCTTGTTCCATGGTCGTCAATTTCCAGGGTTCATGAACAAATTCTACTGGAATGGATGATAATTCTGGAACGTATTTCAAAATAAACTCACCTTCGGGATCATGTTTATAGGAGTTTTTGACGGGATTGTAAATTCGTAAGGTATGAATGCCAGTAGTTCCAGCTTGCATTTGCAACTGCGGGTAATGAATGCCAGGTTCAAAATCTAAAAATAAACTGGCCAAATGTTCTGAAGCTTCCTGCCACTTTTGCCAAAGAAGATGGGTAAAGAACGATACTAGTAAGGCTCTCATCCTGAAATTAAGGTATCCCGTTTGGGTTAAACAACGCATGCTCGCATCTACCAGAGGAAACCCTGTTTCTCCGTCTTTCCAGGCTTGGATCAAGCTATTATTTTTGGGCTGTTTCAAAACATTGAACGCAGCATTAAAATTCTGAAATTCAGCCTTGTATTCCATTTCGAATTTTTGAATGAAGTGCGCCTGCCAACGTAACCTGGATTGAAATTGATTTAAAGCTTGTTTAAACTTTGTTTTGTCCTCTATTACCATGGAAGCGTGGATTACCTCTCGCATGGATAAAACGCCCCAGGCGATGTAGGGTGATAAACGGCTGCAGGATTTTCTTGCTAAAAGTGGTTTTGAAATGTGATTTTGGTAATTAGGATAGCGTTCTTCCAAAAAACTCCTGAGGTAACGCAAAGCTGTTTTTCGACCCCCTTTTTGAAAATTGGAATTTCTTTCTACCAAAAGGCTTTCCTCTTCAAAATGACCTTTAAGCTTTTGAATAGTTTTGGAATCCACAAATTGACCGTGGCTTGCTGACAACGCAATAGGCTCTTGGCTCATAAAATTTTCCCAAGAATTGATCCAGGTTTTCCGATTGCTTAATCCACGAATAACTCCGTTATTGATAAATTCTTTCCATTGAATGCGTTCTGAACTAAATAAACGCTTTAAGCTTTTGTCTCTTTGAAATGTAATATGTAGGCCTGTTTCTTGATGAGAGAAGACAGTTTTAATCTTCAAATTAGATTGGATTTTTTTAAAAGTTTCCTCAGCAGAAGACTTTACTATCATGACTTGGGATGAGTAAGCAGATAATTCCTCTTGAATTTCTTGGAGGGATTCCTTGATGAATCTAAAATGACGTTGGCTGTAATGAGCATCTTCTAACAGTATAGGCTCAAAAATGTAGAGCAAAAGGACAGGATGTCTTTTTTGTAAAGCTTGATGCAAAGGCGCATGGTCGTGTAACCTCAAATCTCTTTTCAACCATACCACATTCACCATCCTTCACTATTATTTTTTGACTGCTTCTTTGTAGGTTTCCAAACAGCGTTCCCTTGCCACTTTATGTTCTACCATTGGTTCTGGATAGTCCTTGGTGTCCAATTCTGGGATCCATTTTTTGATGTATTTTTTATCTTTATCAAACCTGTCGGTTTGAGAGTAGGGGTTAAATACCCTAAAATAAGGTGCAGCATCCACACCCGAACCTGCTACCCATTGCCAGCCGCCAACATTGGAAGACATTTCATAATCCAAAAGTTTTTCTGCAAAGTAAGCTTCGCCCCAGCGCCAGTCAATCAATAAATGTTTGCATAAAAAACTACCCACTACCATCCGTAAGCGGTTATGCATCCACCCTGTCTGGTTGAGTTGTCGCATACCAGCATCTACAATGGGGTAACCTGTTTGCCCTTTTTTCCATTTTTCAAATTCTTCTTCATTATTTCGCCATTGAATGCGATCGTATTTAGGTTTAAAGGCCCTCTCCTGAGTTTCTGGATAATGATGAAGGATGGCTTTGTAGAATTCTCTCCAGATCAATTCGTCTAAGTAGGTTTCATTTTCTACCGTCAAAGCCTTTTCCACAACTTTTCTGTAACCAATCGTTCCAAACCTTAGGTAAGGACTCAATCTGGATGTGCCTTCGACGGAAGGAATGTTTCGAGTATCTTCATAATTTGTAAGCAACTCTTCTTCAAGGTTGTAGTCCGGTACTTTTATTGAAGAGGTTTCAAAGTTCATATCTGCTAACGAGAGGTTAGGTAATCTGGAATTTTTATAGGTGTTATCAAGCAGATCTTCAGAAGAATAGGTTTTGAAATCTATTTTCTTAAACTCTTTTTTCCACTGCTTCATATAAGGCGTAAAGACCAAATACATGCCTCCATCATTTTTTTCGACTTCGTTTTTTTCAAAAATAACCTGGTCTTTAAAATCATGAAATTCGATTCCATTTTCAGCTAAAAGCGCATTTATTTTTGCATCGCGTTTATAGGCATAAGGTTCGTAGTCTCTGTTGGTATAAACGGCTTCTACGTCGTAATCTTGGATGACTTGCTGGATAGCATTTTCTGGAGTGTCGTGGTAAGTGGCAATAGAGGATCCAAAATTATCCTGAAGATAAGAACGCATTTTTTGGAGTTCTTTGTGAATGAAAGTGACCCGAGCGTCGTCTTTTGGTAATTCATCCAAAATGTTTTTATCAAAAATAAATAGAGGTAAAACGGGATAATCTCCAGATAATGCATGATATAATCCGACATTATCCTCAAGACGCATGTCCCTTCTAAACCAAAATACTCTTACTTTATCACTCATTTTTTTACCATTTATTTAGTTTAAACATAAAAAATCTTCTTGCAAGATGATGAGCTCACAAGAAGATTTTTTAAAAATTTAGTTGAAATCTAACTTACATTAAGACTTCCCATTCCGCCATCGACACCAAGAACTTGTCCTGTAATCCATGTAGAATCATCGGATAGTAAGAAACTTGCAATTTTTCCTATGTCGGATGGTTCACCTACACGTTTTAAAGGATGTCTTTCGTCCATTTTTTCTTTCTTCTTGTCACTACCGAGCAGTTTTCCTGCTAGTTGTGAATTGACAAGAGACGGTGCTATTACGTTTACTCTAAATGATGGGGCGTATTCGGCAGCAAGTGATCTTGCAAAACCTTCGATAGCGCCTTTTGCCGCTGCAACACTTGTATGGAACGGCATTCCTGTTTGAACAGCTACTGTACTAAAATATACAATACTAGCTTGTTTAGAATTTTTTAATTTGGAAAGAACTCCATGTGTTGTTTTTACCAAACTCATAAAATTAAGTTGGAAATCTTCTTCAAATACTTCTGGTTTCATCATTTTGAAAGGTTTCAAATTGATGCTTCCAGGACAATATACAAATCCATCTAAAGTATCTGGTAAATCTAAATCCGCGATATCATCTGTGAGTGCATCAAATTCGTGGTAAGTCACATCAAGATCAGATAAATTTTCATCAGATCTAGATGCTACTATGACATTATGGTTTGGACTCAATTCTTTCACGATTTCTAGACCTATCCCTTTAGATCCTCCTATAAGTAAAATATTCTTTTTCATGATATTTTTATTTATTTTGATTTTCAAAGCGGCCGAATTTTTCGACCATCTTAGCTTCTCTAGCTTTAAAAATTTTATTCAATTTTGGTTTCACCACCAGTGGATGCATAAGTCTGCCTAAGGCACCAAAAGGTATTTTGTAGTGAACAAGATCTTCAACTTCCACACCACCTTCAATTTCATGGATGAAATGTTTGTGATGCCACAACGCATAGGGACCATATAGTTGAATGTCTACAAAATAATTAGGCTCCTCCACATGTGTAATTTCTGTTACCCACTTGGTCTTAAATCCTGGTAGTGGAGTTACATTATACTGTAGAAGTTGTCCGGTGAACATCTTTCTATCAGCGCCAGATAAAATTTCAAAACCCATATCATCTGGCATGATTTCCTGTAGGTTTTTCGGGTCCGACAAAAATTCCCAAGCTCTTTGCTTGGTAATTGGTAATTTCTGTCGGGTATTGATTTCATATATCATGCTTCAAAAATAATTATTTAAATGTTTAATGAAATATCTTTGAAGTTAAACAAAAGTTATTGTTGGAGATTCTTGTATTGAAAAACTGATAAATAAATCCTTATGTCTCTTTTGTTTAATATTGGTATGCTTTATTTGCACAAAATACTTTATTCCAATGAAACAGTTAAGCCTTTTGGTACTGGTAGTACTTGTGGCTTGTAAAAGTGCCCAAACAGATAATCCTTCACTCCAAGACTGCCCAGGTGGTGGTAATTGTGAAGTTCAAGTTTTTAAAGAAACCAAATTACTTCTGGAAGCAGATTCTGAAGCCATTTCTGAAGTCTCCTTCGGGGAAGATGCCAATTTCCAAGTTATTTTTATACAGTACAAAAGCACCGATAAAAAATCGGACTATACCGAAGAAGTGTATCTGCAAATTCCTTCTAGATTCAGAGAAATTCATTCCAAAAATTACAGTCTCCAAAATCAAAAAGTGGTGTTTGGAAAGATTTGTGATTGCGATGAGAAAGGTTTTGAACTAGTAACCAAAGGAGAATTAAAGCTGGTTAATCTAAAGGAATACATCTCACTTCACCTAGAAATTGAATCTAAGAGAAATCAAGTTGTAAAAATAGTAGATATAGAGATTTAATTATCTATAACATCACCGGCAAATGGGGGAACTCCTGGTGAAAAACTTGGTTTTTCTTTATCGTCCTTCGTGTTTAATTCCAGAACATTGTAAGGGAATTCATTCGACCTTATCTTTTCTCTTTTTTTACAGTTTAGATCTGCATAAATACTCTGGTATTTTTCTTCAGAAGCAGTATCCCAGGCATATAAATAAACTTCTCTTACATACCTCAAGATGAGATCATAAGATTCATGTTTGCCATAAGACCCTAATGCTATAATCGCTTCTTTTGGGGAATCTGCTTTGGTTTTATCCTTTGCTGGATTTGTCAAAAACTCATAGACTGCTTCTTTGAATTGAATTTCAGACATTCCTTTCTTCCTTTTTCCATTCATCATCAATGTTCCTTCCTGATCTATAATAAGGGTTAGCAAATTATTTGCTTTTGCAGAAGTATAGGCTTCATCTGAAATTTTCCCCTCAATTGGACAAGTATTATCTAGCCATTTTTGACTGAAGGAGGGTATGGTTATCAAGACACATGCGAGGGTATAAAAAAAGACTTTCATGACTTTATTGTTTTGAGTATGACAAAGATATAAACTTATTTTACCATTTTTCACAAGAGCTGATACTTATCATTTTTATTCCTTGCTTTCTGATGGATTTTTGTCAAATATATTTTACTCATGTCTAAGGATATTTGCTTCCATTGTGGGGATACCTGTACAACTACCAAAATAATTCACGATGATAAATTGTTTTGTTGCAATGGCTGTAAAACGGTTTTTGAAATTTTTTCTGAAAATGACTTGACCTGCTATTATGATTTAGAACAAAATCCTGGAGCAACGCCAATCGACATCAATGGAAAATATGATTATTTAGACAAAGCTGAAATCGTAGAAAAGTTAATTGATTTTCAGGAAGATAGTACTGAAATAGTCACTCTTTATATTCCACATATTCATTGTAGCTCTTGTATTTGGATACTGGAAAATTTACATCAATTAAATCAGCATGTATTATCCTCTCAGGTTGATTTTCCTAAAAAGAAAGTTACAATCACTTACAAAACGGAAGAATTTTCACTAAAACTGCTAGTGGAAATGATGTCCAGAATTGGATACGAACCTTACATCAGCTTAGAGAATTATGACCAAACTCAAAAAGACTTGGATCGAAGCCTGATTTATAAAATTGGAGTTGCTGGTTTTGCTTTTGGGAATGTGATGTTTCTCAGCTTTCCAGAGTATTTTGAAGTGTCAGAATATTGGCTGGAACAATATAAGCCCGTGTTTAGATGGCTTATGTTTTTCTTCAGTTTACCTGTGGTTTTTTATGCTGGCAGAGATTATTTTAAGTCAGCTATTAAAGGCTTAAGAAGCAAAATACTTAATATTGATATCCCTATTGCACTAGGGATTACCGTTTTATTCATCAGAAGTACAATAGACATAGTTTTTAATTTGGGTTCTGGCTTTTTCGATAGCCTTACGGGTTTAGTTTTCTTTTTACTCTTAGGGAAAATCGTACAGCAAAAGACTTATAAATTTATGTCATTCGAGAGAGATTATAAGTCCTATTTCCCTATAGCGGTGACCAAAATAACTTCAGAAGGAAAAGAAGAAAACACCCAGGTTTATGAAATTGAGCGCGGCGACAGATTATTGATCAGAAACCATGAATTGCTTCCCGTTGATGGTATCCTGATGTCCGCTTCAGCTGAAATCGATTACAGCTTTGTGACGGGTGAAGCCAAACTTGTGAAGAAAGTATCTGGTGAAAAAGTTTTTGCAGGCGGCAAACAACGCGGTAGCGCAATTGAAATTGTTGCAGATAAGTCTGTAGAGCAAAGTTATCTAACACAGTTATGGAGCAATGATGTGTTTCAAAAAGACTATAACCCAAAATTTCAAAGTCTGATTGATAAAATTAGTAAGAAATTCACCATAGCCGTATTGACTATTGCCTTTTCGGGATTGGTGTTCTGGCTATTTTACGATGCAGGTTTAGCGCTAAATGTCTTTACTGCTGTACTCATTATCGCTTGTCCTTGTGCCATTGCTTTGGCAACACCCTTTGCCATGGGAAACCTGCTAAGGATATTCGGTAAAAATGGATTTTACCTTAAAAACACGAATGTTTTAGAACAGCTGGCAGACCTGGATGTTTTTGTTTTTGATAAAACGGGAACATTAACAACCAATCAAAAAAGTGAGATTTCTTATTCTGGATTGAGTCTGAGTGAGGATGACAAAATGGTATTAAAAAATTCATTCAGAAATTCGAATCATCCCCTCAGCAGAGAATTGTATTCATTTTTAAGCACTCAAAATATTCAAGACGCAGAGTCTTTTGAAGAACACCTTGGAGAAGGGATAGTCTCTTCTTATGATGACCATACTTACAAGTTGGGTTCAGCAAAATTTGTAGCCAATCACGTGGATGAAGCTACACTATCAACTGCTGTACATATAAGTAAAGATGAAACTTACTTGGGTAAATTTGAATTTGATACCATCTATAGAAAAGGTGTAGAACCACTATTTCAATCTCTGGATGAGCATTATAAATTGATCATTTTATCTGGTGATAATGAAGGGGAGAAGCCTGTGCTTACGAAGATGCTCCCAAAAACGACACAGATGTTTTTCAATCAAAAGCCAGATTCCAAAATGCGTTTGATAGAAAAAATTCAGACCGAACATAAAAAGGTAGCGATGATTGGAGACGGCCTAAACGATGCGGGGGCTTTGAAACAAGCTGATATTGGAATTGCTATATCAGAAAACGTCAATGTGTTTTCACCCGCATGTGATGCTATTATGGATGCTTCCCAGTTATATAATTTGGATAAATATGTGAATATCTCAAAAAAGGGAATCAAGATCATAAAACTCAGTTTTGTGTTTTCCTTCCTCTACAATATGATAGGATTATACTTCGCTCTTACCGGTCAGCTTCGTCCTGTTATCGCTGCTATTTTGATGCCTTTAAGTTCAATTTCAATCGTCATTTTCACCACTTTGGCAACTCAATACATTTCAAAATCTGTACGCAAAAATCAAAGCCATTAAAACATGATGAAGGTCATTTTTTAAGAAAGTCTTCACATGTAATTTTGAATAAAATTTAACCCATGAATGTCATCTACGGACTTCTCGCTATCAGTATTCTCGTTGCACTTGTCTTTTTTGGACTCTTTATTTTTTCAGTTAAAAAAGGGCAGTTCGACGACGACTATACGCCTTCGGTTAGAATGTTATTCGAAGACGAATTAGTAAAAGAGGACCGCTCAAAAGAAAAAGACCATTCAAAACAACCCAAAAAACAATCATAACTATGGAGTTACAGCAATTTCATTACGATAACAAAATCGTAAAAAACTTCCTTTTTGCCACCATTTTCTGGGGTATTGTAGGAATGTCTGTTGGCCTTTTACTGGCATTTATGTTTATTTTCCCAAGTGTTACCGATGGCATATCCTGGTTGAGCTTTGGTCGATTAAGACCGTTGCACACCAATGCAGTTATTTTTGCTTTTGTGGGTAATGCTATTTTTGCTGGGGTTTACTATTCGACCCAGCGTTTGCTTAAAGCAAGGATGTTTAGCGATGCTCTAAGTAAAATTAATTTTTGGGGATGGCAGTTAATCATCGTTTTGGCTGCGATCACACTTCCTCTAGGGTTTACAAGCTCCAAAGAATACGCTGAATTGGAATGGCCAATCGATATAATGATTGCTGTGGTTTGGGTCGTTTTTGGATGGAACCTTATCGGTACAATTTTAAAAAGACGTCAAAGACACTTATACGTTGCCATTTGGTTTTACTTAGCCACGTTTGTAACTGTTGCCGTGCTTCACATTTTCAATAGTTTAGCTTTGCCAGTAAACTTATTCAAAAGTTATTCGGCATACGCTGGCGTACAAGATGCTTTAGTACAATGGTGGTATGGACACAATGCTGTGGCCTTTTTCTTAACCACTCCTTTTTTAGGTTTGATGTACTATTTCGTACCCAAAGCTGCCAACCGACCTGTGTATTCCTATAAACTATCGATTATTCACTTTTGGTCTTTAATTTTTATTTACATCTGGGCAGGCCCACACCATTTATTATATACTGCTTTACCGGATTGGGCACAAAACCTTGGTGTTACTTTTTCCATCATGCTATTAATGCCTTCTTGGGGAGGGATGATCAATGGTTTACTTACACTTCGTGGAGCCTGGGATAAAGTGAGAACAGATCCTGTCCTTAAGTTTTTTGTAGTAGCTATTACTGGATATGGGATGGCTACGTTTGAGGGCCCAATGCTTTCTCTTAAAAATGTGAATGCTATTGCTCATTTTACAGACTGGATCATTGCTCACGTTCACGTTGGTGCCTTAGCCTGGAATGGATTCTTGACCTTTGGTATGGTTTATTGGTTGGTGCCGAGGCTATTTAAAACACGTTTATTCTCTACAGGTTTGGCCAATTTACACTTCTGGCTAGGCACGCTTGGTATTGTGATGTATGCTCTACCGATGTATGTAGCTGGTTTTTTACAAGCTTCGATGTGGAAACAATTCAATCCCGATGGTAGTTTGTTCTACGGTAACTTCTTAGAAACCGTTACTGAAATCATGCCGATGTACTGGATGAGAGCTATTGGTGGTAGCCTTTACATCCTTGGTAATTTCGTCATGGTTTATAATGTCATTAGAACTGTAAGATCTGGATCTAAAGTAGAAAATGAACTTGCTGAAGCAGCTGCATTGAGCAGAGGAGGACGAAGAAAGAGAGGGGAGAAGTTCCATACCTGGTTGGAGAGGAAACCTATTCAATTGACCATCCTGGCTACCGTAGCGATCTTGATTGGAGGTATTGTTCAAATTATTCCTACGCTTCTTGTTAAATCTAATATTCCAACCATTACCACAGTTACGCCTTACACCCCATTAGAATTAGAAGGTAGAGATCTGTACATCAGAGAAGGTTGTGTAGGCTGTCACTCACAGATGGTGAGACCATTCCGTAGTGAAGTTGAGCGATATGGAGAATACGCTAAGGCTGGTGAATTTGTATACGATAGACCATTTTTATGGGGAAGTAAACGGACTGGTCCGGATTTATTGAGAGTAGGTGGAAAGTACTCAGACAACTGGCACTTTAACCACATGTATGATCCTCAGAGTACGTCCTCTGGTTCTATTATGCCAAGTTATCAATGGTTGATTAAAAATAAGCTGGACAAATCCAGTACTCAAGATAAGATGCAAACCATGGCAGACTTAGGCGTGCCTTACTCTGATGAAGAGATTGCAAATGCTCAGAAAGCTATGCTGGCTCAGGGAGAGAAAATACAAAATAACCTGTACAATGATCCGGATTTTGTGAAGGCCTATGAGGCCGATAAAGCCTACGCTAAAGAAAACAGTCTTGAATTTGTAGAAATGAAAGATAGAGAGATTGTAGCGCTTATTGCTTACCTGCAGCGTTTGGGAACAGATATCAAAATTAAAACGAACCAGGAAGTTACAACTTCTAACTAATATTCATACATCATGTTGAAATTCATAAAAGGACATATGGAAACGATACAAGGGATAGAAATCTATCCCATCATTTCCCTTCTTATATTCTTTCTCTTTTTCGTTGTGTTGTTTTGGTGGGTGTATACTGCCAAAAAGGACTACGTCCAGGAGGTAAGCCAAATTCCATTAGATAATGAAAACGATAATCAATTATGAGAACACTAGCATCCATTTTTAGAATCATTGCCATTGTAGCGATTGCCTGGGGAGGAGTAGAACTTCTTTTTGAAACAGAACCTGGTCAGCTTGCAGTTTTACAATATCCAAAAACGATCATATTTATAAGTGTCATAGCTTTAGTTGCTATTGCGATAGAGGTTTCTGTAGCAGCCCTAAGGTTTACACTTTTAAGATCGCTTTCACCCGAGAAACAAGAGCTTTTTCTAGCTTCAGAACAAAAATTTTCTAAAAAACTTTCAGAATACCTTGAGCGCCTGCCAAATCTTTTAACCCGATCTAAAGCCATTGAAGAGGAAGACGAGATTGAGCTCGACCATAATTACGATGGTATTCGAGAACTCGATAATAAATTACCACCCTGGTGGCTGTATAGCTTTTATGCGAGCATCATTTTTGCAGTGATCTATCTGGCTAGATTCCACATTTTTAATGACTACGACCAAATTGAAGAATTTCAATCTGAGGTAGCTCAGGCGGAAATTGACATTGCGCTATACAAAGAAACGGCTAAAGACCTGGTCACCATTGAAACTGTAACACTAATGGAAGAGGCATCAGATCTGGAAGCTGGGAAACAAATTTATTTGAACAATTGTGTGGCCTGTCATAAAGCAGATGGTGGAGGAGGTATTGGTCCGAACCTAACCGATGAGCACTGGATACTTGGAGGCGGTGTCAAAAATGTTTACAGAACCTTGATTGAAGGAGGACGACCAGGAAAAGGTATGGTATCCTGGAAAAACGACTTTAAGCCTTCAGAACTACAGCAGGTGGCGAGTTATGTGTTAACACTCCAAGGAACAACACCAGCAGAGCCAAAAGATCCTCAGGGAGAAGTTTGGAAAGAAGAGATTACAGAATAATACAAAAACAAGCAAGTGGATAATCAAGAGGAATTTAGAGATAGTATTGGCACCTTAGATCAAGAAGGCAAAAGAAAGTGGGTCTACCCCAAAAAGCCTAACGGAGTTTTCTATAAATATAGAAAGTACGTAAGCTACGCTCTTTTGCTTTTCCTTTTTACGGCCCCTTTTATCAAGATTAATGGGAACCAATTTCTGCTCTTCAATGTTTTAGAGCGTAAGTTCAATATTTTTGGCTTTCCCTTTTGGCCCCAGGACTTTTACTTGTTCGTCATTGCCATGATCATTGGAGTAGTATTTATTGCTTTATTTACTGTGGCTTTCGGACGGATATTTTGTGGTTGGATTTGTCCTCAGACCATATTTCTGGAGATGGTGTTCAGAAGAATAGAATACGCCATTGAAGGTGATAGGGGTAAACAAATCCGATTGGATAAGGCGCCTTGGACAAAGGATAAAATTTTAAAAAAGGGAACCAAGTGGACCATTTTTGCTATCATTTCTTTTTTAATTGCCAATATCTTCCTTGCTTACCTAATCAGTAGCGATGAATTGATTAAATACATCACTAATGGGCCAACAAGTCATTTGGGAACATTTATTCCCTTGCTTATTTTTACAGCTGTTTTTTATTTCATTTTTGCCTGGTTTAGAGAACAGGTCTGTATTATCGCTTGTCCTTACGGTCGCTTGCAAGGTGTGCTTTTAGATCAAAAGTCGATAGTAGTGGCCTATGATCATAAACGTGGAGAACGTGAGCAGGGACGTCAAAAATTCAAAAAAAATCAAGATAGAGCAGAATTAGGTATTGGTGACTGTATTGAGTGTGCGCAATGCGTCCAGGTTTGCCCAACCGGTATTGACATTCGAAACGGAACTCAGTTAGAATGCGTTAACTGTACTGCTTGCATCGATGCCTGTGATTCTATTATGGAAAGCGTCGATTTGCCAAAAGGTCTTATTCGATATGCTTCTGAAGAGAATATTGAAAAGAAAGCTAAATTTGAATTTACGCCCCGACTCAAGGGCTATACCGCCGTGCTTACAATTCTTACAGGGCTTCTGGTGGGCTTATTAATGATAAGAAGTGATATTGAAGCTAAAGTGCTGAGGTTGCCCGGACAGACTTACGAAATGAAGGATAATGGGAAAATTTCAAACGTCTTCACCTATAAACTTTTGAATAAAACCAATGTAGAAATGGATAGTATTCATTTCATTCTCAAAGACTTTAAAGGAGAGATCAAAATGGTAAAGAAAGAATATTTCAGCATAGAGAAGGGAGGTATCGCCAAAGGAACATTTTTTATAGAAACGGATCCTGCAGCCTTAAAAGATGATAAAAACAAAATTGAAATTGAGGTGTATAGTAAAGATCGACTTATAGATCGCACAACGACAAACTTCATGGGACCACGAACTTTTAGATAATAATATTATGAAATTAAATTGGGGAACTTCCATCGTTATTGCATTTGTACTGTTTATAGGATTCATTATGGTTATGGTGGTACAAATGATGTCCAAAGACGAACTCGCTCATGATCTTGTAGTCGAATCTTATTACCAGAAAGAATTGACCTTTCAGGAGGATTTAGATTCTGCTCAAAATGCTGCAGATCTTTCAACTCAGGTCGAGATTGAGGTGATCAATGAAGGAATACAAGTTATTTTTCCTGAAGAATTCAAGCCTCAAGACATCAAAGGAGAACTGTTTTTATACAGACCTTCAGACAAAGCTTTGGACTTTACGGTTCAGCTGCAAATGGAAAGTAACACCTATATCTTACCTAAAGCTTTGCTTAAGAACGGAAAATGGGAAGTGAATTTAAAATTTGATCATAAAGGCGAAAGTTACTTTATTCAACAAAAAATTAAGATTTAGATATGTTGTGGACTGCTTTCATATTGGGCCTTTTAGGTAGCTTTCACTGCGTAGGCATGTGTGGACCAATTGCGCTTATGTTGCCCGTAGATCGCAACAATCCCTGGCGTAAAGCATTTCAGATTACCCTATACCATCTGGGAAGAATCACAACTTACGGGCTTATAGGTTTAGTTTTTGGACTCATCGGCGAAAGTTTTGCTTTATTTGGGTTTCAGCAGCAATTATCTATCCTCATCGGTTTGATTATGCTTTCTTCTCTCCTTTTTTCTGAATCTATTTTAGGAAAGCTTAATGTAACCAAGCCATTGTTTAAATGGGTAGGAAAACTAAAGTCTGAACTTGGCTCGACCTTGAAAAAGAAAGAACTCGACACTTTTTTTTATCTAGGATTTTTGAACGGTTTACTGCCTTGCGGCCTAGTTTACATGGCGGTTTTTGGCTCAATTGCCATTGCGGGTTTAACTGAAAGTACTTTGTACATGGCTTTCTTTGGATTAGGAACTATACCCTTAATGAGTGTGGTTATCTATGCTAAAGAATGGCTTACTTCTGTGTTGAAATTCAACCCTAAACGCTTAATTCCTATTGCCATTGCTATTATTGGTATTCTTTTTATCCTCAGAGGCCTAGGCCTTGGTATTCCATATGTCTCTCCAAAACCCGCTCCAACTCAGGTAACGTCTTCAATGGAGTGCCACTGATTCCTTAGTTCTCTTGCAGAGACCTCATTTTTTGATAGTATTTGCGAAAACGATTTAGTTTGTTAAAAAGTCTATTTTAACAAAAAAAATGCTTAATTAAACTCGATTAGCTGACTATTTTCTTCATAATTAACTAGTTTTAGGAGATAATCCTTAAAATAAGAGTTGAAAATTTAGTTATGAAGAGAGAATCAATGTACGATAGTAGTTTTGAACACGATGCCTGTGGAATTGGGACCATCATTAATATCGATGGGAAAAAAGAACATAAGCTTATTGCCGATGCCCTTACCATGCTGGAGAATATGGAGCACCGTGGTGGAACAGGTTCAGATCCAGAAACTGGTGATGGAGCAGGAATTCTTATTCAAATCGACAGGCAGTTTATCCATGAAATTGCTAAAGAAATCAAAGTCGAATTAGATCCTAATTCACCTGTTGGTATCGGTATGTTATTCTTCCCTAAAGTGCAGACCGTTGCCAACCAATGCAAAGAAATTTTAGAAAAACACGCCCAAGAATTAAATCTCAAAATTTTGGGATACCGAAGTGTTCCTGTAGATTCTAAAGTTCCTGGGATGGGGGCAAAACCAGTAGAACCTTTGGTTGAGCAAATTTTAATTCAGCCTAAAGGCAACATGTCTGATGAAGAGCTGGAAAGAAAGCTTTTTGTCTTTAGAAATTATACCACGCACTATATTGGTAAACACATACAGGGAAATAATAAGGCATTCTATGTCTGTAGCATGTCTATGAATACTATTATTTATAAAGGACAGCTAAGAACAAATCAACTAAGAGATTATTTTCAAGATTTAAGAAACCCAAATTTCAAGTCGGCATTTGCCATTATACACTCAAGATTTTCAACCAACACGTTCCCCAATTGGAAGCTGGCTCAGCCTTTTCATTTCACAGCTCATAATGGCGAAATCAATACCATTCGCGGTAATGTGACCAAAATGAAATCTAAAGAAGCTAACTTCAAATCAAAAGTATTTTCAGAAGAAGACCTTCAACGTTTACTTCCAGTGACCAACCCAGAGCATTCAGATTCTGCCAACTTAGATAGCCTGGTGGAAATGCTGGTTCTTGATGGTCGTCCTTTAGAACACGTCATGATGATGTTGGTTCCGGAAGCTTGGCAAGACAATACTTCTATAGATCCAGAACGAAAAGCATTTTATAAGTATCACGCTTCTGTCATGGAACCTTGGGATGGTCCTGCAGCCTTAATCTTTACAGATGGAAATAGAGTAGGAGCAACTTTAGATAGAAATGGCTTAAGACCCTCAAGATACTGTGTCACTTCAAGTAATAGACTTATCATTTCTTCTGAAGCGGGAGCACTTCCCGTTGATCCATCTGAAATAGTGAAGAAAGGTAGACTACAGCCTGGTCGAATGATCCTGGCAGATTTAAATCAAAACAAGATTTTGTATGATGATGAAATCAAAAACAAAATTGTTTCGAGTCAACCTTATCAGGATTGGATCGTTAAGCAAAGAATTAAGCTGAGGTTACAACCTGTCCCTAAGTTTGAAAGAGAAAAACTATCAGGTGACCAATTGCTTCACCTTCAAAATGCTTACGGTTATACTTCAGAAGAATTAAAAATTATTTTAGCAGATATGGCCGTCAGAGCTACTGAACCAATAGGCTCTATGGGTGCTGATACACCTCTGGCTATTTTGAGTAAACAAAGCCAACATGTAGCCAATTACTTTAAGCAACTTTTTGCGCAAGTCAGTAATCCGCCAATAGACCCTATTCGTGAACGAATGGTGATGTCCTTATTTACGAGAGTTGGGGAAAGCTTGAATATTCTTGACGAATCTGAATTACATACCAAGCAAATTCATATTTCTCAACCGGTCTTATTGGATGAAGACATCGAAAAATTTAAAAATTTAAAAGAAAAAGGGTTTGACTATGAATTCATAAACTGTGTTTTTGAAGCAGATGGTGATCCGGGTCGTTTAGAAAAAGGAATCGATGCCATTTGTATTGCTGCTGAAGAGGCGGTGAAATCCGGTAAAAAAGTACTCATACTTTCAGATAAAGCAATTGGTAAATCACTTGCTCCCATTCCATCCTTACTATCTACAGGAGCTGTGCACCATCACCTGGTTCAATTAAACTTGAGAACCAAGGCTGGAATTATCGTTCAAGCTGGAGATGTAAGAGAAACGCATCATTATGCAACCTTAATTGGTTATGGTGCGAGCGCAATCCATCCTTATCTGGCCTTAAAATCTATAGAGCATCTTCAAGCGACAGGAAGACTTGATGCTGATATTTCAAAAGAAGAAGCCAAAGCGAATTACCAGAAAGCAATTGGGTATGGATTGCTAAAGATACTTTCAAAAATGGGTATTAGTACCGTACAATCTTATCAAGGCGCTCAGATTTTTGAAGCTTTAGGATTGCATTCTACAGTAATTGAAAAATGTTTTAAGGGCACAATTTCCAGAATTGAAGGTATTGATTTTGATGGCCTAGCAAAAGAAGTTCTGGTAAGACACTACAAAGCTTTTCCAGACAATGAAGAGGTGAAGAAAAGCCTAGAAGTAGGCGGGGTTTACCGCTGGAAGCAAAGAGGTGAAAAGCATTTATTCAACCCTCAGACTATTCATTTGCTTCAGCATTCCACCCAAACCAATAATTTTTCACTGTATAAAAAATTTGCTCAAACGGTCAATGATCAATTAAAGGATACCTTAACCCTCAGAGGTCTTTTCGAATTTAAGAAAAGAACACCAATTCCGCTCTCTGAAGTGGAGCCTGCCGAAAATATTATGAAGCGTTTCGCTACGGGAGCTATGTCTTTTGGATCTATTTCTCACGAAGCCCATTCTACTTTAGCTATTGCTATGAATAGAATTGGGGCTAAAAGTAATAGTGGCGAAGGAGGTGAAGATGAGGTAAGATTTGAGAAGAAATCCAACGGCGATTGGGAGCGTTCGGCAATCAAGCAAGTCGCTTCAGGTCGTTTTGGAGTAACCAGTTATTATTTGACCAATGCTGAAGAACTTCAAATTAAGATGGCTCAGGGAGCAAAACCTGGCGAAGGTGGGCAATTGCCTGGCCATAAAGTAGATGAATGGATTGGAAGAGTAAGACATTCTACTCCTGGAGTAGGTTTAATTTCACCTCCACCGCATCACGATATTTATTCTATTGAAGATTTAGCACAGCTTATTTTTGATCTTAAAAACGCCAATAGAAAGGCAAGAATCAATGTGAAATTGGTTTCACAAGCAGGAGTTGGTACTGTGGCTGCGGGTGTTTCCAAAGCCAACGCCGATGTAGTTTTGATTTCCGGGGCAGATGGTGGTACCGGTGCATCACCTTTAAGTTCAATAAGACATGCAGGATTGCCTTGGGAACTTGGGCTTTCTGAAGCGCATCAAACGCTGGTCAAAAACAACTTAAGAAGTAGGATAACTGTTCAAGCTGATGGCCAAATGAGAACAGGTAGAGACTTGGCTATTGCTACCTTACTTGGAGCTGAAGAATGGGGAATTTCTACAGCAGCTTTGATTGTAGAAGGTTGTATTATGATGAGAAAATGTCATACCAATACCTGCCCAGTAGGCGTGGCCACCCAAAATCCTGAATTGAGAAAATTGTTTACAGGAAATCCAGATCATGTAGTCAATTACTTTAAATTTTTAGCCGAAGATCTTCGGGAAATCATGTCACAATTGGGTTTCAAATCTGTAAGTGATATGGTGGGGCATTCTGAAGTGATGACTGTAAGAAAAGATGTTCCATTTTGGAAATTGAAGGATTTGGATTTAAGTCCAATACTTTATCAGGAACATATTCCTGAACAGATTGGAATATTTAAACAAATAGAACAAGACCATGAGATCGATGAGGTTCTGGATTGGCAACTTTTGAAGGATGCTCATCCCGCATTCAAAAGTGGAATTCAGGTCAATAATTCGTATCAAATCAGAAATACCAATCGGGCTACTGGAGCTATGTTATCCAATGAAATCAGTAAACATTTCAAAGATGAAGGGTTTAAAGAGGATACGATTCATTACAAGTTTGAAGGTTCAGCAGGACAAAGTTTTGGTTCCTTTCTGGCAAAAGGGGTCACCTTTGAAGTGGAAGGGGAATCCAATGATTACTTTGGTAAGGGCTTGTCTGGAGGTAAATTAATTATCTATCCCGATAAGTCATCTTCATTCCGTGCCGATGAAAATATCATTATTGGTAATGTAGCTTTCTACGGGGCGACCTCAGGGACAGCCTACATTAATGGAATGGCAGGAGAACGATTTGGGGTTAGAAACTCTGGTGTGAAAGCTGTTGTAGAAGGAGTTGGAGATCATGCCTGCGAATACATGACTGGAGGTCGGGTAGTCGTATTGGGGGAGACAGGTAAGAATTTTGCAGCAGGTATGAGCGGAGGAATCGCTTATGTGCTTGACGATCAAAATCAGTTAGAGTCCAACTGTAACCAAACGATGGTTGGATTGGAAATGCCTTCCGATGAAAATTTTGAAGAGCTAAAACACTTAATTGAAAATCACTATCGATTGACAAAAAGTGAAAAAGCAAAACAGGTGTTGGAAAATTTTGAAGACGTAAAGACTCAGTTTGTCAAAATTATTCCACATGATTTTAAACGCATTTTAGAAGAGAAAAAAGAAAAAGAACAACAACAAAAAATAGTAGCTTAATGGGACAGCATGATGGATTTATGAAATATGATAGAGAGTTGCCAAACGCAAGACCACCTGAAGATAGGGTAGGAGACTTTAAAGAAATATACGAGTCATTTCCTGAGGATAAAACTAAAACGCAAGCCGCTAGATGCATGGATTGTGGAGTTCCTTTTTGCCATTCTGGCTGTCCTCTTGGCAATATTATTCCTGAGTTTAATGAAGCAGTACATGACCAAAACTGGAAAGAAGCGGTTTCAATTCTATATTCAACCAATAATTTTCCTGAATTCACAGGTCGCATTTGTCCGGCACCCTGCGAGGCAAGTTGTGTGTTAGGCATTAACAAATCGCCTGTTGCTATTGAGCATATAGAAAAAACAATTGCTGAAAAAGCTCACGAACTAGGTTACATTACCGCCAACCCACCAAAACAGAGAACTGGAAAAAAAATAGCGGTGATTGGCTCAGGTCCGGCAGGTTTAGCTGCTGCAGATCAACTCAACAAAGCTGGTCATTGGGTGACTGTATATGAAAGAGAAGCTAAAATTGGCGGACTCTTGAGGTATGGTATTCCAGATTTTAAGCTTGAAAAATGGGTGGTGGATCGTCGCATTCAAATTATGGACGATGAAGGAGTGCGTTTCAAAGTGAATGCTGAAGTTGGCAAATCTATCAATCCCGATATGTTGAAAGAGGATTTTGATTCCATTGTGGTTTGCACGGGTTCAACGGTTCCTAGAGACTTATCTATCCCAGGACGAGAACTTAAAGGCATACACTATGCTATGGATTTTCTCAGTCTTCAGAATAAAGAAATTGATGGAATTAAATTCGAAGATAAAATCTCAGCAGAGGGTAAAAATGTGGTTGTTTTAGGCGGTGGAGATACAGGATCAGACTGTATTGGAACTTCACACCGTCAAGGAGCGGCATCGGTCTTACAACTGGAGCTAATGCCAAAGCCTCAGACTAAACGGGGCGAGAATGACCCATGGCCTTTGTGGCCTATGACTTTGAGAACTTCTTCTTCACACGAGGAAGGTGGAGAACGAAAATGGAGTACTTTGACCAAAGCATTTATAGGAAATGAAAAAGGTGAATTAACCCATATCAAGCTAGTAGATCTTGAGTGGGTGAACCAGGCTGGAAGGCAACAGATGAAAGAAATAGAAGGTACAGAACGTTTAATCCCATGTGAGCTAGCTCTATTAGCGATTGGTTTTTCACAGCCAGAAAGTCCGCTTTTGGAACATCTTGGTGTCACGCAAACCAATTCTGGAATTATAGACTCCACAAATTACCAGACCAATATCGAATCTATTTTTGCTGCGGGTGATGCTCGCCGAGGACAATCTCTGGTTGTATGGGCAATTTCTGAAGGACGGGAAGCAGCTAGAGAAGTTGATGAATATTTGATGGGAGTCACAGAACTTCCTTCCAAAAATGATTCGTTCTTAAGCCTGGAAGTATAAAAAGTTTATTTTATTTTTAAACAAAAATTTGAAAACGACTACATACGCTAAGGTAGATCAAACGGCATTTCCTTTGATCAAAGTTACATTTACAGGAGAAAATAGTACGGATGCCAATTTCAAGGCTTACTTGAAGGAACTCGATGATTGCTATTTTACACAACAAAAAATTGCTATCATCTTTGATGCTACCAAAGCTGTAATCCCTAAGCTTTCTCATCAAAAACTTCAAGCTAAGTGGTTAAAGCAAAACACCACTCTGATGAAAAATTACTGTAAAGGAACTGCTTACGTGATTCCAAATAAAACCATACAGTGGGTATTGAAGATGATTTTTTTACTTCAAAAACAGCCCGTCCCCTACGAGGTGTTTTCAACTTACCAAGCAGCTCAAGTGTGGACCTGGCAACAACTCAGCGGTAAGTAAATTATTTTATTTCGGAATTTAGTAGGATTTACTTTAGGCTTAGAAAGCTTTCTTAAAACTGATTGAAATCATATAAATCTTTGTTTAAGGACAGGAGTACCTTAGTTCAAGACTGTATTTTTGTACTTCATTTAAGTTTTAAAATATGATCCATCAACTCAATAAAGTTACTGCTGAAGAAGCGGTTTCAAAAGTACAGTCAGGTAACAGAGTTTTTATACAAGGAGCGGCCATGACCCCTTTTCGTTTAATAGATGCTTTGGTTTCGAGGTATGAATCTTTAGAAGATGTTGAAATTATGCATCTTCATACTGAAGGTCAAGCACAATATACAGAAGAACCTTATTCCAAAGCTTTTAAAATTAACAGTGTTTTTGTGGGCGGAAACGTGAGAAACTCACTTAAACAGGGGAATGGAGACTATATTCCAATATTTTTAAGTGAAATTCATAGGTTGTTTAGACGATCAATTTTACCTCTAGATGTGGCTTTTATTCAAGTTTCTCCTCCAGATCGACATGGTTACTGTTCACTTGGAGTTTCTGTGGATATTACAATTCCTGCTATTCAAACCGCAAAGCTCGTCATAGCTCAGGTGAATCCTCAGGTACCGAGAACTCATGGGGATGGAATTATACATATGAGCGAACTCGATTTTGCGACTGAAGTGGATGAGCCTATCTTTGGTCATGAGCAACCACCAGTTTCAGAATTGGAAAGCAAGATTGGAGCAAACGTAGCTAGTCTTGTTGAAGATGGTGCAACCTTGCAAATGGGTATTGGAGGTATTCCAAATGCTGCGCTTCAAAACCTAGGCAACCACAAAAATTTGGGGATTCATACCGAAATGTTTTCCGATGGAATTTTACCACTAGTAGATCGTGGGGTTATCAATGGAAGTCAAAAGGAAGTGAAAACAGGAAAAATAGTCACTTGTTTTGCTGTAGGTTCTCAGAAGCTTTACGACTTCATGGATGATAATCCGTTGGTTCACATGAAAGAAGCGGCTTACACCAATGACACAGCTATTATAAGACGAAATCCTAAAGTTACAGCTATCAATTCAGCAATAGAAATAGACCTTACGGGGCAGGTTTGTGCCGATACCATTGGTAAAATGCAATTTTCTGGAGTTGGTGGTCAGATGGATTTTATCCGCGGCGCATCCTTGTCGGAAGGAGGAAAGGCCATCATTGCTATGCCTTCTGTAACGACTAAAGGGGTTTCAAAAATCACTCCTTTTTTAAACGAAGGTGCTGGAGTAACAACGACCAGAGCTCACGTTCATTATATTGTTACCGAATATGGAGTGGTGAATCTTTACGGTAAAAATTTAAAGCAGAGAGCCGAAGCTTTAATTTCTATTGCGCATCCAGATCACCGTGAAGATTTGCAAAAAGCAGCGTTTGAGCGATTCAAATCTATCACATAAACAATTAACGAACACTTAAAATCCTAACATTATGAGCCAGAAATTTAATGAAATCATTCAAAGTGAAACACCGGTACTTATTGACTTCTTTGCAGACTGGTGTGGACCTTGCAAAATGCTTGCACCTATCCTTAAAGAGGTGAAGGCAGAACTTGGTGATGGTGTAAAAATCATCAAAATAGACGTGGATAAAAATGAACAACTAGCCGCCCAGTATCAAGTCAGAGGAGTTCCTACTATGATTATTTTCAAAAATGGTGAACAAAAATGGAGGCAAAGTGGTGTTTTACAGAAAGATGAGATTGTTCGGGTGATTCAAAATTCTTAAGTTAACTTGTACAATAAAACTATAAAACCACCTTTCTTAGGTGGTTTTATAGTTTGGTTTAAATATTCAAAACTTTAAATCTTCAAGGTCAACACTGGTATTTCTGAATGGTTAACGACATCTTCACCAATGCTACCATTGAAAAAATGAGACAAACCTTTTCTACCATGAGTTGGCATGATGATAAGATCTGCTTTTAATTTTTTGGCCCCATTTAACACGCCTTCCTGTATGGTGTAATCATTAAAAATTTCAATGAATTCTTTGTGTAGAGGCACTTGTACTTTATTCAAAAAAACTCGCATTTGCTCATGAATTTCCAGTGTACTATTGAATTGATTTCCTGGTAAATTCACATATAACATGTGCATTTTGGCATTGAAACTATCTGCAAATACTTTCGCTTTTTTATAAGGTTCAAGATTTTCTAGTTCAAAATTAGAAGCAAAAACTGCATTTGTAATGGAAATGTTTTTGATTTCATTCTTCACCACCAAAACAGGAACTTCAGAAGTTCTTACCACCTTTTCAGTATTTGAGCCAATTACGATTTCTTCAATACCAGAAACACCACTGGAACCCATTACAATCATATCGATTCCATTAGTTTCCACAGTTTCTTTTACAGCTAAGGACATGGAGCCAGGTTCAACGTGATCTATAGTCGTTATGCCCTTCAAATAGTCTTTTTCCAAAAACTTATCGAAGCGTTGTTTGGCTAGTTTCATAAAGAAGATGATTTGCTCATCATTTACAGTAAACTGTTCAGCTCCAAAAAGCGATTCTGCAAGTTCTATAACATGCAGTATATGGAGTTCCGAATTATTTTTTTGAGCAAGTTCTGCTGCTACTTTTAAAGCATTTTCTGATGGTTTTGAAAAATCAACAGGGACTAAAATCTTTTTCATGAGTTTTGGATTTAAATTGTCATTGAGAATAATTGTGATTGCGTTTGTTGGGCTTTTAACCTTAGATCGAATGCCATACATATATTTCTAATAAAAGCTTTGCCCGCAGGCTTTACTTTTATGGAGTTGTCTTCTATATTGAGGAGTTGATCTCTTTGAAATTCAGCTAAATCATTTTTTATTTCTAACTGCAGATCAATATCTAAATCCTCCAGACTTGTTTCGAAATGACACATTAAATCTAAGATTTTTCTTCTTATGATAAGGTCGGAATCATCTAAAATATGTCCTCGTGAAACAGGTAAGGTATCATCATTTAAGCTCGAGTAGTAGGTATTGAGGTTTTTGTGATTTTGGGAAAAACCAAACCAGCTATCGCTTATGGCAGAGACGCCAAGCCCTATCATCTTATCTGTTTTAGTGGTAGTGTACCCCATAAAATTACGATGAAGATTTTGATGATCAAAAGCTACGGCCAATTCATCTTTAGGTAAGGCAAAGTGATCCATGCCAATTTCTACATAACCTTCTTGCTCTAGCATTTTTTTACCGATTTCATATTGCTTTCGTTTCAATTCTGGGGATGGTAAATCTTTTTCATCATAACCACGTTGACCGTTTCCTTTAGTCCATGGCACATGAGCGTAGCTATAAAAAGCGATGCGATCTGGTCTCAGTTCAATGGTTTTATGGATAGTGGAAGTAACATCTTCCAGGCTTTGCATAGGTAAGCCATAGATAAGGTCATGACTTACAGAGGAGTAGCCCGCATCTCTGGAGGCCTGGGTGATCTTTTTTACAGTATCAAAAGACTGAATTCTGTGTATAGCAATTTGTACTTTTGGATTATAATCCTGAATTCCATAACTCACACGATCAAACCCTAGTTGACCTAATGTTTGTAAATGATCTTTGGTTGTATTATTAGGATGACCTTCAAAACTAAAACTTACATCACTGGGCACTTCACAAGAACTCTTGATGGTTTTGATAAGGAGTTCTAAATGTTTTGCGTCAAAAAATGTAGGTGTTCCACCACCAAGATGAATTTCCTTTAAAATGGGTTTTTCTTGTAATAAATCAAGGTAGAGGTTCCATTCCTTTAACAAAGCGTGGATATAGGGTAATTCCACTTCATGCCTTTTGGTAATTCTTTTATTACAGGCACAAAACGTACAAAGACTTTCGCAAAAAGGAAGATGGATATAAAGACTTATCTCTCTTGAAGACTTATTTTTCTGTAAGCTATTTATCCAGGAGGATTCACTGTAAGTGTCTTCATCCCAAAAAGGAACTGTAGGATAACTCGTATACCTTGGTCCAGGAATATTGTATTTCTTAATTAAGTTCTGCATCATTATTGCATTTTGAACAAAATTACTACCGAAGTTACTTTTCTAAAATGATAAAAATCAGCAATTAAACAAATAGTTAAGGTCAATTAAAGCAGTGTACTATCTTTGCTTAAAAAGATAGAATGCCAAAAACCAAAGATATCCTTTTAGTCTCAGTGCAGTTTTTCTTTATGCTTGTTTATTTCTTGGATTTCAATTGGTTTTCAATACCCTATATTGAGCATTACATTTGGTTTTATATTGGACTTTTAGGTGTTGCTATATCTACGATTGCTCTTTTACAGCTCAACATTCATTTGTCGCCTTTTCCTACCCCTAAACCCAATTCGAAGTTGTTGACAAAAGGGGTGTTTAAGTTCAGCAGACATCCGATTTATTCAGGGATTTTGATTTTTATGTTTAGTTTTTCATTTTGGCTGGGAGAAGGTTATAAACTTTGCGTGAGTTTGGCGATTTTAGGTTTATTCTTTTACAAATCTAAATACGAAGAGTCTTTACTAGAGAATACGTTCGATAACTATAAGGCTTATAAATCAAAAGTAGGTCGGTTTTTTCCGAAATGGTAACACTTAACTTCTCAGATAACTAGCTCCATTCACGTCTATTATGGTTCCAGAGGAATA
>CAZOAD010000014.1:0-54579 GCA_964577705.1 uncultured Mesohalobacter sp. | reverse complement strand
GTTTAATTCAATTTAAAACTGATCTTATTCTGTTCCAATTCAGCAATCAGCTCCGAGCAGATATTCACTTTTTTGGATTTGCTCGGCATGTGGATCTTTATTCTATTTTTCATTTCATAGACGACGAAGTTGAGAATATGATCGCCTGTATGGGAAGAAAATAAATCCTGAAGTGCCAGAACCTGGGCCTCATCAAGGTCTGCTACATCCATCTGTATGGTTAGCTTTTTCGCATTTTCTTTTAAGACGTCCTGTAATTGCTTGAAGCCTAAAAACCCAATACGCACCCGGCCAGGTTCTCCTGTTTCTCGATTGATAAACTGAGTGCCTTTCAACTTGATGTGTACGAAGTTATCCTGAATTAAAAAGTGCCTGAATTTCAAATATTCTTCTCCAAAAATCCAAAACTCATGGCTCTCATTATAATCTTCTAGTACGAACGTTGCAAAACCTTTTCCCGTCTTACTCACTCTATGATTCACATCGGTTACGACACCAGCAAGGCTGATTTCTTTGTTCAAATGGTCTTCGATATGAGCCATGTCTCTTAGATTCGAATTGCAGAACGAATCGATTTCTAATTTGAAATCATCGAGAGGGTGACCCGATAAAAACAGACCCACCACCTCTTTTTCTGCCTTCAAGGTTCGCATCGTGTGCCAGGGGTCACAAGGCGGAACCTCTGGTTCTGGAATTTGGACTTCGCTGGATTCACCAAACAAACTCACCTGAGCAGAATTTTTGTTTTCCTGGTATCTGGCAGCGTATTTAATAACTTTCTCCAAAAAAGTAAGCTCTCCATCGGTCACCTGGAAATACTGAGCCCGATGGACTTCTCCTAAGCTATCAAAAGCTCCGGCATAAGCCAAACTTTCAAAGGCTTTTTTATTGGCTGCCCGCAAGTCGATACGTTTCGCTAAATCAAAAATTGACAAATAATGTCCATCTTTTTTCCGATGTTCTACAATGGTATTCACAGCATTACCGCCAACACCTTTGATGGCTCCCATTCCAAAACGCACCGCGTTATCTTTATTGACGGAAAATTTATAGTAAGATTCATTTACATCTGGCCCCAGTACTGGCAAATCCATACGCTTACACTCTTCCATAAAGAAAGTGACTTTTTTGATGTCACTCATATTGTTAGAAAGGACAGCTGCCATATATTCCGCTGGATAATGCGCTTTAAGATAAGCCGTTTGGTAGGCTATAAAAGCGTAACAGGTCGAGTGAGACTTATTGAAGGCATAGCTGGCAAAGGCTTCCCAGTCTTTCCATATTTTCTCCAGCTTTTCTTCTTCATGACCATTGTCTTTCGCCTGATTGATGAACTTAGGCTTGAGCTTGGCCAGGACGTCCTTCAGCTTTTTACCCATAGCTTTACGAAGGATATCCGCTTCACCCTTGGTAAAACTGGCCAGCTTTTGAGACAACAGCATCACTTGCTCCTGGTAAACGGTAATCCCATAGGTTTCTTCCAGGTATTCCTGCATTTCGG
This sequence comes from uncultured Mesohalobacter sp., assembly GCA_964577705.1. Lineage (GTDB taxonomy): Bacteria > Bacteroidota > Bacteroidia > Flavobacteriales > Flavobacteriaceae > Psychroflexus. The sequence continues at coordinate 53,078 of CAZOAD010000014.1, read as the reverse complement.
GCAAATCGTAAGAAATCTCTTCTTCGCCGTGTTTACGCTTAATAAAACTTGGTATATATTCCATCGGCCCAGGTCTGTATAGCGCATTCATCGCAATTAGATCTTCAAAAACCGTCGGCTTCAGGTCCTTCATATGCTTTTGCATCCCCGGCGATTCGTACTGGAATATCCCAACAGTTTCACCGCGCTGGAAAAGTTCATACGTCTTTTCATCATCCAGCGGAAAGGCTTCAGGGTCCAGTTCTAGCCCGTGACGTGCTTTTACGATTTCAACCGTATCTTTAATTAGAGTTAGCGTCTTCAAGCCCAGGAAGTCCATTTTCAGCAGACCTGCATCTTCTACCACCGAGTTGTCAAACTGTGTGACATACAGATTGGAATCTTTGGCCACAGAAACAGGGACAAATTTCGTGATATCGTCTGGTGTAATGATCACCCCGCAAGCGTGAATCCCCGTATTTCTTACCGAACCTTCTAAAATTCTGGCTTGATTCACGGTTTCTGCCTCTGGAGAATCTTGTTCTGACAGACTTACCAGTTCTAAAACTTTATCTATTTCTTCAGCTCTAAATTTCTTCCGAAGTTCTTTCTCATCCATACCGAAGATCTTACCCAGCTTGGACATGTCCGGGATCAATTTGGCAATGCGGTCGGCTTCATAGAGGGGTAAGTCCAAAACTCTGGCGGTGTCTCGTATGGCAGACTTAGCCGCCATGGTACCGTAAGTAATAATTTGAGCCACCTGATTTTCGCCATATTTATCGATCACATAATCCATGACCTTGCTACGCCCTTCATCGTCAAAGTCGATATCAATATCGGGCATACTCACCCGCTCCGGATTTAAAAACCGCTCAAAAAGGAGGTCGTATTTTATGGGATCAATGTTGGTAATTTTTAAACAGTAGGCCACAGCACTCCCTGCCGCCGATCCTCGACCAGGACCTACAGAAACTCCCATTTTTCGAGCTTCTCTAATGAAATCTTCAACAATCAAGAAATATCCTGGATAACCCGTATTTGCTATAACCGACAATTCAAACTCTAGTCGCTCTTTGATGTCCTCTCCAAAATCGCCATAACGCTGCTTGGCACCTTCGAACGTGAGGTGTTTTAAATACGCGTTTTCTCCTCGCTTACCTCCATCTGTTTTGTCTTTATCATCCAGAAATTGTTCTGGAATTTCAAAAGCTGGTAGTAATACGTCTCTGGCCAACTCATAAGCTTCCACTTTTTCAGCGATTTTTTCAGTATTGGAAATAGCTTCTGGTAAATCTTTAAATAGCGACTTCATCTCTTCAGCCGACTTAAAGTAATATTGGTCATTGGGCAGGCCATAACGGTAACCTCGACCTCTACCAATTGGTGTCGCTTGCTTTTCACCGTCTTTTACACACAATAAAATATCATGAGCATTGGCATCTTTTTGATCGGCATAATAGGTATTGTTGGTCGCCACCAGATTGATGTCGTGCTTTTGTGCCAAACGAATTAAAGCTTCATTGGCGCGTTCTTCATCTTCCTGTTGGTGACGCATGATTTCGACATAAAAGTCATCGCCAAAGGTTTCTTTCCACCAGAGCATGGCTTCTTCAGCTTGGTTTTCGCCTATGTTGAGAAGTTTACTGGCGATTTCACCGTACATACTTCCAGAGAGTACAATTAAGTCTTCTTTATAAGCTTCAATCACTTTTTTATCAATCCTTGGCAAGTAGTAAAAGCCTTTGGTAAATCCAATGGAGGACATTTTGGCTAAATTGTGATAGCCTTTCTTATTTTTAGCCAGAATAACCATCTGGTATCCATTGTCTTTATGAGACTTATCCAAATGGTCTTCACATACAAAAAACTCACAACCAATGATAGGTTTGATAGTCTGAGTTGAATTTTCATCACCTTCAGAAGCGACTGATGCATTGTGTTTTTTGACCGCATTTACAAAATGAAAGGCCCCCATCATATTGGCATGATCGGTAATCGCGACTGCTGGCATATGATGCTTGGCTGCTGCAGCTACCAAATCTGGAACTGACGTGGTCGATTGCAATACAGAAAACTGCGTGTGGTTATGCAGATGCACAAAACTCGACTTCTGGAGTTGCTCCAGATTTTCATCCAGCTCCGCTTTGGATGGCTTGTGGTCATCAGATTTTGCTTCTTGCTTTTGCTTGAGTTTAGCTGAAGCCTTTTTTAAATTAACGTGATTAAGACCAACCTTAGCAATAGGCTGGGTATGCCTGGTTTTAAATTTCTGTAAATAGCCAGGCTGTGCCTGGAGTTCTTTCTCCGTGTAATTTCCAATTCGGATAAGCTCCAAAAAGCATCTTGTGGTAGCTTCAACATCTGCTGTAGCATTGTGCGCTTCACTAAAAGGTTCACCAAACAAATACTGGTGTAATTCCGTAAGCGTTGGCAGTTTAAATTTACCACCACGACCTCCAGGAATTTTACACAAAGTTGCCGTCTTTTCTGTACAGGTATCCAAAACAGGCATAGACGTCATTGGGGTCTCCATCTGAGCTCTGTGAAACTCAGCACCCGTTACATTTACGTCAAAACCAACATTTTGTCCGACAACAAATTTGGATTTCAACAGCGCTTCATTAAACTCTCCTAGAACAAACTCCAGCGACTCTCCATTTTCCTGAGCCAAAGCGGTTGAAATTCCGTGAATTCGCTCTGCATCATAAGGAATATCAAAACCATCTGGTCGCACAAGATAATCCTTTGCCTCTACCAGATTCCCCCACTCATCGTGGACTTGCCAGGCGATTTGTATCACTCTAGGCCAGTTATCTGTGTCGGTTATGGGAGCATTCCAGCGTTTGGGTAAGCCAGTAGTTTCAGTATCAAAAATGATGTACATGCAGCAGAATTTTGAGGTATAAAATTAGCAAAAAACAGAAGTTAAACGGGAATTTATTCTGAATTTATCCCTGAAAGATTTAATGCTTTCGGACAGTAAGCTCTTAGGCCTTGACTGACTTCAATTTAGCGTCAGAGGCTTAAAAAAACACTGAAATCCATTCCTATAATTTAATGATTTTGAAATCTGAAACATGATAGACACGTTCTTTACTCAGTTCAAATAGGTCAGGGCGATGCCCCTTCATTCAAATTCACGTCAATATTATTGCTACCAAGATGGTCAGGGCTAATGATCCTCTATTTACAACATATAAACATGCAAATAATATTGATATGAAAATAGCAGGGCGATGCCCCTTCATTCAAAACGTCTCAATTATTTCCTACAAAGATTTAAGGGCTAACGCCCCTGTTATTTGTATCACTATAATCGAATTTAACCCAGAAATCTATCGAGATGAAAAGGCTAAAACCCCACTGTCTAAATTCAAGTTTTAAGCGAGAAGAGCAGAGCTCTGAAATCTTCGTAAAAATATGAGTTCAAAAAAACTAGGAGCAGAGCCCTGATATAAAATCTTAATCAATCATAAAATTCAAACACATATTTAGCTTTATAGTCTACCTCAAACTTATCTAAGAGCAATAGATACTCTTCTCTAAAAGATTGCTTTTTATGATGTTGTGGCTGGTTCAACACATACTTAACTACTCTATCTATGTGAGATTTGGAATAAGAGAATGCCCCGAAACCTTTCTGCCAGTTGAATTGTCCCTTGACAATTTTCTTTTCATTTATCCACTTCGAAGAACCAGATTTGACCTGCTCCATCAATTTGGACGGAGATATATTAGGATGCATTCCAATAAATATATGCGTATGGTCTGGATTACAATAGATGGCGTAAGTTTTACAATTGTGATTAGTTATAATTCCACATATCACCTTTTCCAATTCTTCTCTAAAAGATTCTTTAACGAGGTTTTGTCTTCCTTTTACGGAAAAGACAAATTGAATGTATAATTGTGTATACGTGTTTGCCATTGTTTTTAATATGACAGATCTATACCTGAAATATAAAGCAAAAAATTATATAGACATATCAGGGCGATGTCCCTTCCTACAATACAATTATCTCATCTATAAAGATTGCAGGGCTAATGCCTCTTAATTCATAATGTAATGAACATACAAATAAATAGTTCGATGAAGATCAAAGGGCAAACACCTCAATTGGAAACCCGAAATATCGTCGCACATTCATGACTGCATCCTCAAATGAAGTATAAAAATAACATCGCCTCAACAAAAATCACTCACTTATAATCTTATGCTGATGGCTAATCGATTCTTCGTGGATCGCCTTCAGGATTTTAGTGATGAACTCTTCACTCAAATTATGCTCAGCACCAGCTGCTATCATGGTATCTAAGATAAAATTCCAGCGTTTGGCTTGCAAAATAGCCACATTGTTTTTCTTCTTTAGTCTACCAATATCATCTGCGATGGCCATTCGTTTTCCAAGCAAGTCAATCAATTGATGATCTGCCACATCGATTTGAGTTCTCAAGGTTTGAAGTTTGTTTTGGAAAGCCGTGGCTTCTGTAAACTCCTTTCTCATTTTCAAATCAATCGTCATTTGATCCAAGGCTTTTGGAGTAATTTGTTGTTTAGCATCGCTCCAGGCATTATCAGGATCGAAGTGCGTTTCTACCATTATCCCATCAAAATTGAGATCCAGTCCTGTTTGACAAATGTCAAAAATGATGTCTCTACGACCAGCAATATGTGAGGGGTCCAAAATAATAGGCAGATCTGGAAACTCAGTTTGCAGATCAATTGCAATTTGCCATTCAGGATTGTTTCTGTATTTGGTTTTCTCATAAGTCGAAAACCCTCTGTGAATAACTCCCAAATTTTTGATATCCGCATCATAAAGCCTTTCGACGGCTCCCAGCCAAAGAGCTAAATCGGGATTTACAGGGTTTTTCACCAACACAATTTTATCTGTACCTTTCAATGCATCTGCAATTTCCTGTACGATAAAAGGACTCACCGTACTTCTCGCTCCAATCCACAGCACATCGATATCTGCTTTTAAAGCGAGTTCAACGTGAGTTTTATTAGCCACTTCAGTAGCCAGCTTCATACCTGTTTCTGCTTTGGCCGTTTTTAGCCATTCCAGACCAATAGCGCCTACACCTTCAAAATTTCCAGGCCTGGTTCTTGGTTTCCAGATCCCAGCACGCATCACGCTAGTGTCTGTGTCTTTAAGTTGGTGAGCGATTTTTACGACCTGTTCTTCAGTTTCTGCACTGCATGGTCCAGCGATGACGAGGGGATGATCTAGATTGAATGCCTCTAGCCATTGTCTTTGAGAGTTGTTAATTTCCATGGTTTTCTTTTTTTAAAATTCCGTTTAAAATAGGTTTGAGTTCATTGACATTTGCCAACTGTTGGTGTATTTCTGAATAGTTTTGAGTTTCTAATTGCTCTTTAAATGTTTTCAAATTCTGAATGTATTCTTCCAAAGCTTGAACAACTTCCCCCTGATTTTCTTTAAAAATAGCAGTCCAGGTTACTGGGTTGGACTTTGCCAGCCTCACTGTAGAGGCAAATCCACTGCCAGCCAAATCAAATATGGTCTTGTCGTTTTGCTCAACTTGAAGCACCGTTTTACCAAGCATAAAAGAACTGATATGTGACAAATGGGAAACATAAGCCAAGTGCTTGTCATGCTCTTGAGCCCCCATTTGTTTGAACGTCATATTCAAAGGGCTTAAAAGGCTTTTAGCCAATTCTAAAAGGGAAGGCTTAGTGCGTTCTACCTCGCATAAAATCATGGTTTTGTTATCAAAAAGTGAACTAAAGGCGGCTTCAGGCCCAGAAAACTCAGTTCCTGCAATAGGATGGGCTGCTAAAAACTGACTTCGCTTGGGATGATCGGAAATCGCAGCACAGAGTTCCCCTTTGGTTGAGCCCATATCCATTACCAAAGCCTCAGGATGCAGCTTTTCTAAAATATCTTGAATAACTGTATTCGCTTTATCCACCGGAATACTGACGATGACAACATCCATTTTAGACAAGTCTCCATCTTCTAAAGTTTCATCTATAATATTCAACTCCAGTGCCCTTTGAAGATGTTCTGGGCTGTTATCCATTCCAAATCGTCTAATTTCTGGAAAATTCTTTTTGAGGGATAAGGCAAATGACCCGCCAATCAATCCCAAACCTATACTTGCTATATTCATACGGCTTTAGAGTTTAAAATACGTTCTCTGCACAGGTTTAAATCTTCTTCTGAAACACAAAGTGAAAAGCGAAGGTAATTGGCGCCGTTTGAGCCAAAAACTGTCCCCGGCGTAACGAAAATATTTCGCTCATAAAGCAGTTCATCCGCGAGTTCTTCTGCAGAAATTGAGGCATTGATTTTAGCCCAAACGAATAAACTCACAGCGTTTGTATTGACGCTTAAACCTAAAGATTCACAAATGTCCCATACAATAGTTCGGCGTTTTTTGTAGATGTCATTTTGCGCTTCAAACCAACCTAAATCCAATTTTAGAGCTTTTGTTGCTGCCTTCTGAATGGGGAAAAACATCCCACTGTCCATATTGCTTTTCACTTTCAGAACTGCTGAAATAAATTCAGAATTCCCTACCAAAAAACCCACGCGAAAACCAGCCAAATTAAAAGATTTACTCAAAGAATTTAGCTCCAGACAAACCTCTTCCGCACTTTCCAGTTGAAAAATTGAAAATTTGTCATCGGTCAAGACCATGCTGTAGGGATTATCGTTTACCAGAAGAATATCATTCGCCTTTGCAAACTGAATAAGCTGCTGAAGTTTTTCTGGATTCACAGGTTCGCCAGTAGGCATATTGGGGTAGTTGATCCACATCAATTTCACCTTGCTCAAGTCCAGCTTCTCCAGGGCTTCAACATCTGGATGCCAGGAATGGTCTTCGGTCAGATCATAAGAGATAAGCCTGGCATTGAGGAGCTTGGTTGCTGCCTGATAGGTTGGATAGCCAGGATTTGGTACCAAGACTTCATCCCCTTCATTCAAAAAGGCCATAGAAATCAAAGCGATCCCTTCTTTAGAACCCATCAAAGGCAAGACTTCTTGATCTTGATCAACCTCAACATTATAGTGAGTAAGATAGAAATCACACATCGCTTCACGAAGCTCGTCAAGTCCTTTGTAAGCCTGGTATTGATAAGCTCCAGGGGCTTGGGTTGCCTTCATCAATTCTTCAACTACTTCTTTTGGCGGAGCCAAGTCCGGGCTTCCAATACCCAGGTTGATAATAGGCTTTCCTTGCTTTTTGAGCTGAGCAACTTCCCTTAGCTTTTTACTGAAGTAGTATTCTTTGGTTTCTTGAAGTCGATTGGATACTGAAATCATGACTTTCCACTTTTATATTGACCTACACAGGTCGGATTGATACTGATTTTTGAAATTTCTGAAAAGGCCTTCTGAAAATGAACGGGATTTGAAAAACTCACATCCACAATAAAAGCATACCTCCACATATCGTTAGGAATCGGGATACTTTGAATTTTAGATAAATTCAATTGGTGATCTGCCATCAGGTTCAACACCTTTGCAAGACTGCCAGACTCGTGGGCAATTTCAAATTGAATAGTAGCTTTGTTCACTTCAGAGTTGACGTTTACCTGCTTTTCTATCACAACAAATCGAGTTTCATTTAAACTGTTGTTCTGAACATCTTCAGCAATTACATTTAAATCGAAAAGCTCTGCTGTTCCTTTTGGCACCAGAGCACCTACCCCAAAAATTTGTTGCTGGGCAATAATTTGAGCCGGAAGTGCCGTATCCACATCTTCTATCAAATTGATATGTACCTGATGACTAAAAAAATGACTGCATTGATGCAGGGCCATCTGATGGGATTTTACCTGAATTAAATCTTCTAAACCCTGACCTGGTAGGGCTACCAAATTATGACTGATGTTCAAATAGTATTCAGCCGTGATTTGAAGTTGATGATCTAAAATTAGACGGTAATTGGGTAAAATACTTCCTGCAATAGAATTTTCTATGGCCATGACCGCTCTTTCACACTCACCTGTAACCACTGCATTGGTAAGCATCTGAAACGTAGTACATTCTAATGCTTCAACTCTATTTTCATCAAAAAGCATAGTGAGTGCTTTATAATGATTGGATCCTTTAATTCCTTGTATAGCAATTTTTTTTCTCATAAATTAAAAAAGCCTCGTATGGAACGAGGCTTTAATTATTTTGATACTGAATTTATTTCATATCAACCTCGCTTCGCTAGATCAGCAAAATAAAAGTTGAAATAAAAGTAAAAACGAGTTGTCATTTGTAATAATATCTGGGACTAAATTAAAATTTATTTTGAATAAACAAGATCAAACCTAATTAAAATTCAAAAATTTAATCTTTTAAGTAAGATTCTTGTCTTGGAATGGTTAAAAATTCTTTCTGTCTTCCGTTGAGATAAATTATTTCTTTTCCATCAAAATAAGCTCCCTCTTCCAACATTACTCTAAAGGGTTTTTGCCATTCTTCGAGATAAACCTCTGCGTTCAATTCTATCGCATAAACCGTTTTTGGATATAACGGGTAATCTCCAGAACCTGGAATTTCCCCCTGGTTATCCCACATCCCGATTGTTGGTCCTGCAGCGTGTCCGTGATAGCCCATAGGATGAGTATAGATTGTACCATTAATGCCTTCTGCTTTCATTTGAGTTCTGGCAGCCTTCAGGATTTCATTTCCAGTGCGTCCTGTTTTGTAATTGGTAGTTAAAATATCCTGGAGTCGGTTACCCACAGCCAAAGCGTCAACTAGATATTGCGGCACCTGCTTTTCATCTGGTTTTAAAACGTAGGCCAGTTCCTGTGTATCTGTATTCAATCTTAAATAGGTAATGCCAAAATCCATGTGTAGAACATCCCCTGGCCTAATAATTTCAGGAGCTGGATTATTATCAAAAGTTCTCAAATGTTCTTTACTTTCATTACTCGCTCTTTGAATATCCACCGTTGGGTGAAACCAGGCCTCCAAACCAAGCGCTTTAATTTTATCCCGATACCACCACACCACATCGGTCGTGGTAGTGACTCCCGGAGTGATCACCTGTTCTGATAAGCCTTCCTGAATAATGTGATGAGCAATACTTTGGATATGTTTATACGTTGCCATTTCTGAGGCTGTTCTTGTCTCCAGCCAGCCTACTGCCAATTTTTCTGCAGAGGTCAATTTGTTCTTTAAGGATTTTGGCAAATGGTCTAAAAGCAATTCATATTCTGTGTGATTCAGTCCATCTGCGTGACCAAAATCTTCAGAAATATTGATTCCTATTTTTTTTGGATTTCGTTCTTTTATCAACTCCACCAAACGCTCCCATTGATCGGGTTGCTGTTCTGGGTCCCAAGCTTTTTTGAAATGCTCGCCTACATTATACCTTGCAACCGCCAGTTTTTCAACAGTATTGCCAGAGTCCGGTTTGTACATCAATAGCATAGTTCTTCGCCTTGCTGCAAGCCAGGTACTGGGAAGAAGAGTTTTAATAATAGGATCTTCGTTGTATTCTCTGGATATGACCAACCACATATCTATCCCGGCTCTATCCATCATTTCTGGCAATACGGTTTCTAGTCTTTCGCCAAGCCACTGGTCGATAACTTCAGATTGTTTCTTCTGCGGAAGAACAACAACATCTTGGGCAAAGCTTGAAAATACCAGAAAAAACGCAATTAATTGAATACTACTTTTCATGAAACAGAATTTAATTTGATTTTAAAAATAGAAATTTATTTCATAATCCTATCTAATTAAAAATTCAAGCGTCTTACAAATAAAAAACCCTGAAATGAATTCAGGGCTATCTGTTTGAATTGGATTTTGTTAGTTATATCTAACTCACAGCCTTCAGTTTTCTTAGGCTTGTTCTCTCCAAAGCTTTTTCAGCATAAGTTTTAGTCACTTTAAGTTCTGTTTCATCCCCTTCAGGCATATCAAACATAGCATCTGTAAGGATTGCTTCACAAAGTGAACGTAGACCTCTGGCTCCAAGCTTATATTCTAGAGCTTTTTCAACGATAAAATCTAAGGCACCATCTGTAATTTGAAAATCGATATTATCCATTTCAAATAACTTTTGATACTGTTTGATGATCGCGTTTTTAGGCTGAGTAAGAATCAATCTCAAAGTCTCCTTATCAAGCGGATCCATATAAGTCAACACCGGCAAACGACCAATAATTTCTGGAATAAGTCCGTAGTCTTTAAGATCTTTTGGGATGATATACTGCAAGATATTCTCTTTATCCACACTTTCGCCCAATTTGGAAGCCCCGTAACCTACCGCCTGCATGTTCAAACGCTTTGAAATGTTTTTTTCAATTCCATCAAAAGCTCCACCTGCGATAAATAAGATATTTTCTGTATTAACTTCTATAAACTTTTGATCTGGATGTTTTCTACCTCCCTTTGGCGGAACATTTACTGTGGTTCCTTCCAAAAGTTTAAGCAAAGCTTGTTGCACTCCTTCGCCACTTACATCTCTGGTGATAGAAGGGTTATCGCTTTTTCTAGCTATTTTATCAATTTCATCTATGAAAACGATACCGTGTTCTGCTTTTTCCACATTGTAATCTGCAGCCGCAAGGAGTTTGGTAAGAATTGTTTCCACATCTTCTCCCACATATCCAGCCTCGGTCAGTACCGTAGCATCTACAATGGCCAAAGGCACATTCAACATTCTGGCGATGGTTTTTGCGACTAGTGTTTTACCAGTCCCTGTCTGTCCCGCCATAATGATATTACTTTTTTGAATTTCAATATCATCTTTGGATGTAGGCTGTAGTAATCGCTTGTAGTGGTTATAAACCGCTACAGACATCACTTTTTTGGTTTGATCCTGGCCTATAACATATTGATCTAAAAAATCTTTGATAGCTTTTGGTTTCCTTAGCTTCAATTCTGAAGTGAGTTCTTCAGTGCTATCCTGTTTGGATTCTTCTAAAACAATTCCGTGAGCCTGTTCTATACATCGGTCGCAAATATGAGCGTCCAAGCCTGCAATTAGCAAGTTGGTTTCGGCTTTTTTACGTCCACAAAATGAACATTCTAACTCTTCTTTTGCCATAATTTACTCTCTTGTCAATATTTCATCGATCATTCCGTAATCTTTAGCAGCTTCTGCCTTCATCCAGAAATCTCTATCGCCGTCATTGTAGACTTCATCGTAGGACTTCTTGGAATGCTTAGAAATGATATTATATAGTTCTTCTTTCAGAATAAGAATCTGATTGGCAGTAATCTCAATATCATCTGCCTGTCCCTGCGCACCGCCCATTGGCTGGTGAATCATCACTCTGGAATGTGGTAACCCGCTTCTCTTTCCTGCAGTTCCTGCGCAAAGCAAAACAGCTCCCATCGAAGCAGCAATACCAGTATTGATAGTTGCAACATCAGGTTTGATGAACTGCATGGTATCATAAATTCCAAGACCAGCGTAAACACTTCCCCCTGGAGAATTGATGTAAATCTGAATATCTTTTGAAGAATCTGTGCTTTCTAAAAATAACAATTGCGCTTGAATAATGTTCGCAACCTGGTCATTTATAGGTGTTCCTAAAAAGATGATTCTATCCATCATCAATCTTGAAAATACATCCATAGCTACAGCATTCATCTGGCGCTCTTCAATAATGTTGGGGGTCATCGCCGTAGGAATCATACTAGTGATGACTTTATCGTAATAATTGGCATTGACACCGTGATCTTTGGTGGCAAACTTTTTAAATTCTTTATCCATTTCCATAGTATCCTCTGTATTTTAAAACGAATATAGCTTGAAGCTAAACTCTAGCATAGTTTTTTACTAAATGTTAACTTCAAGCTATAGGCTTATTCTTTATGTTATGTTGACTTATTTATAGATCTTATCGACAAACTCTTTATAAGTTACGTCTTTTTCTTCAACTTTCATTTTGTCTTTATACAATTGAAGTAACTTTTGAACCATCACTTCTTCTGAAAATTGTCTCACTTGCTCTTGATTGGACATGAGGTTCTGAATGATCCCGTCCATTTGATCTTCTGGAAAATCCATTTGACCAAACTGCATCATTTGCATTTTTATTTTTTCCTTAGCTACTTTTTTGACATCTTCCACCTCTACTTTGATGTCATTGTCTTTTGCTATTTTGGCTTCAATCAATTGGTACTTGATTCCTTTTTCACTTTTTTCGTATTCTTCTTTAGCTTCTTCTGGCGTCAATTCCTTTTCACCTTGAGTTTGCAACCACTTCTGAAGAAATTCTGAAGGCAATTCCATACTAGCTTTTTCAATAAGATGCTCGGTGACATCATTGAAAAACTGCTGATCGCCTTGTTGCTGAAAGGTTTGCTTAGACTGCTCAGCAATTTTTGCTTTAGCTTCTTTTTCTGAAGTGACCTCACCTTCGCCAAATGCTTTATCAAATAATTCTTGATTTAGTTCAGCTAAAACTTGCTCATTGATTTCTTTTATCGTGAAGGTTAAATCAACTTTAAGGCCTTCAACTTTATCTTGTTCAAGACCTAAATGTCTTGCTAAAGTTTCATCATCTTTAAATAGTTTATTAGACTTTAAAGTAACCTGGTCACCCACTTTAGCACCCAATAATTCTTTCTTATTGGTTTTTCCATCGATGTCCTCTATTTTGAAAGTCGCCTCATTTTCAATACCTTCTTCTTCATTGTGAAAAGTACCAACAACTGTAAAACCATCTTTTACTTCATCCTGAGTGACCAATTTTCCGTATTGACGCTGAATGGTTTTGATTTGGTTATCAATCATTTCATCATCTGCAGAAATGTTGTAATAAGTCACAGGACCTTCCCCTTCTAAAGTCACATCAAATTCTGGAGCTAGTCCCAATTCAAATTCAAAGGTATAATCATCCGACTCCCAGTTTAGGTCATCCTGAGGTTTTGGAAGTGGGTTTCCTAAAATATCGAGTTTCTCTTCTGTGATATAAGAGTTCAAGGAATCTTGTAGCAATTTATTGACCTCATCTACCAATACAGCTTGCCCATATTGCTTTTTGATCATTCCCATAGGAACCATACCTTTTCTAAAGCCTGGAATATTAGCAGTTTTGCGATAGTCTTTAAGTATCTTGTCTACTTTTGGACTATAGTCGTTTTTTTCAATATTGATTTTGACTACAGAATTCAGTTGATCTTTGTCTTCTCTCGTTATATTCATTCTAAAGGATTATTTTTTTAAAAGTGCAAAATTACAATTTATTTCACTGCTTACCAAGTTTTTATAAACGCTGAACGCTTCCTAAAACTTAAATAATTCAAAAAAAAATCACTCCGTTCCTGAGGGAATGGATTGGGAATCCTTCTTCAGTTTAACAAACATGACCACATCAAAAATAAAATGCGCAGCCATAGCAGAATAAATATCGAAGTAAAGGACCAGATAGCCAAAGCCAGCTGAAATGAAAATTAGAAAAATACCATAAATCGATTTTTTCCAATCTTTAGTCGAGATATAGCCATGAAGAAGTACAAAAAGAACCGCAGCAAACCACAAACCCAACAGGGGTTGCAAAGCCCCACGAAATAGTATTTCTTCACCAACTCCGGCACAAAAGGAATAAAACAAAATATCTGTCCAATGCAAATCTAAACCCTTAAATAAGCTTGCATAGAAGGTACTTGTTTCTTTTAGCTGAGGCAATTTTAAGAGTAAGATCCCTACAAAAGCCGCAAATACACCAAAACCTAAGCCCACCGGAATGGACAACAACAGGTTTTCATATGAAAACATATCAAAATACTGTACGCTATCCGAAAATGATAAGATGAGGTAGGCGATTCCACTGAAGCCAAAAAGCGTAAACACAGACAAGGCAAACATCGCCTTCTTGGTTAATTGCATAAAAAATTAAAATTTGAGATGATTATCTTCTTTTGGGACGTTCTGCCAAGGAAAAAATAAGCGACTGTAAAAAGGAAAGTAAAATACTAAACAAGACAGCCCACCAAAAACCGTCTACTTCAAAACCACCTACCAGTCCATCGGCCATCAAGATAATAATAGCATTGATGACTAAAAGGAAGAGACCAAAGGTAACAACAGTAACGGGCAAGGTCAATATGAGTAAAATAGGCTTGACAAAAATATTAAGCAAAGCCAACAGTGCAGCTACCACAATGGCTGTAAAAAAGTCTGAAACATATACACCTCCCAAAACGTTGGAAAGTATGAGAACGATGATCCCCGTAAGTATAATTTGTAGTAAGGTTTTCATTGATTTAAGTTTAGGTTGGAGTCAAAAATAAAAAAACTGCTTCAATCCAAAGAGTGAAGCAGTTTTTTTTAAGAGTTTAAGTTAAAGTCTAGTTGACGTTATCACTTAACGTAATGGTACCGTAATCTCCCAGATTTACCTCTGGTAAATCAGACCCATAAGTCATATTAATTGCTCTTATCGTTTCATTAGCCACAAGAGCATATCCTCTTGGGGTTAAATGAACTCCATCTAGAGAAAAGCCACCACCAGTCACAAATGCTGAAGTAATAACTCCACCAGGGAAACTTACCCCTTGGCTCACGTCTTGTAGCAATGCATCAGTATCTACAAAAGCTAATCCGTTAGCTTGGGCTAATCCTTGAATAGTAGCATTATAAGATAAACGCGCATTGTCAATGATATCAACTTCACTAGAAGTTAAAACAAATTGATCTGCTAGAGGAAGCGTAATACCTTCTGCAGAAAATTGACCCGCAATTTCCTGTGGAAGACCTTGAGAAACTAAAAACGCAACTCTATCTGTATTTATATTTCCTATAACAGAGCTACTGGTAAGCAATATTAAATCCTCTGCTGTTGCTTGCCTAGCTTGACCATAAGTAGCTCCAAGTAAAGCCGCTACTTGAGGAGCAGCTGCTGCTGGTAACCCAAAGCTTTGCACGAGTTGAATAAATTGTGGGTTTGGAGCTAACGCCCCTTCAATTTGAGCAGAAAGGTCTGCCAATGACTCATCTTCAATAACAACTGCACTTGCAGCATCAGTAGAAAATTGGATGACACGGTCTGGCTGTTGCAGCGCCAGAAACACTTGGTTAATGGCTCCATACAGGTTATTTAAAGTTGGAATTTGAGCTGCAAAATCAGGATCAGCAGGACTTAAAGGGCTAGTAGGAACAGTTGTAAAGAATGGAATATTCGTAACATTTGGAATGTTATAAACCACTCCGCCAGAAGCATTAGCCGAAATACCTTCAATGAGTTGGCTATAAACTCCTGCGAAAACGTTTGGATCTGTAATGTCATTACCTCCATAAGTAGAAGGGTCTAAATTACCTGCCTGGTTTACTCCAGTTCCTCCACTGGTTGCATAGCCCAAAATATCGTTATTTCCAATCCATAGTGAAAAGAAAGAAGGGTTTTGAGCAACAGCATCGGCAAGAATAGTTGTTTCTGGTGCAGATGCAAATCTCACGAAGTAAGGATTTGCAGAATTTGGAAGTCCTGCCACATTACCATAGTTTGGAGCTACAAGATGAAAACTTTTGGCTCCAGGGACTCCCATATTATTAAATGGGCCTTGCAGCGTATTAGTAATTTCTGTTTGAGGATCTCCAGCTAGAGGAAAAGGTGACGTAATAGGAACACCTGCATTTGAAGACAGGACTAGCCTATTGTTGGTAATCTGAGTACCATTTAATTTCAAGCCTCCAAGGTTGTCTGCCATCAGCGGCTGAGTAAATTCTCCACCCCCTACTAACTCAAACTGTCCAGCGAGGATATTTGGATAAGAATTTTCTTGTCCCTGGATGTAGAGTGCATTGTCAGCGAATCCTGCTGTAAGCGAATTTCCGAGAGCAACATAGTTGGAGAAATCTGCTTCCCCAGCCGTATAAACTTCATTTTCCTCAATAGCGTTATCAAACTCTGGCTCACAAGCCATAAGTCCGAAAGCTAAAAACGGTAGATATTTTATATAGTTTTTCATCGTCTTAAATTATAATTTATAAGTTACACCTAAACCAGGTAAGAAAGCGTTGGATTTGTAAGTTCCACTGAAGGGAACACTTTGTCCGTTCTCAAAGTAAGAATCATAAGAAGCGTCAACCTCCTGGAATCTTACGTATAAGAAAGAAGCATCGATCGCAAATTTTTCTGACACCTGAAAAGATAAACCTGCAGTATATCCGTTGGCATCATTTCTTGGCGTTTCTGGAGCAAAGAACCCAGCCTGAACAGGAGATTCGTCAAAATAATATCCTACTCTAAGCTGTAGATTATCTGTTGCCTGGTATTGAGCTCCCATTCTGTATATGGAAGCATTTTTGTAATTCCTTGGATTTACAGAAGTAGCAACATTTGGATTTGCAAAGTCAATATCTAAAGAATTATAGACGTCCCAGAATGCTCTTTGATAATCAAAAGCAAACAACCACTTTTCATTAAGTTCGTAAGCGAATCCCAATGTTAATTCAGCAGGAAGCGGAAGTGTTGCATCAAAAGCAGTGGTTCCGTTTTGCGGAGTCAAGGTCGAATTAGGGAAGTTGGCAAAAGTAGCTTCGCCTCCTTCTGCATTTAGCAGAATCTCTGAGCGGTAATTGAATCCAATTCTCAGTTCTTCAACTGGAGTAAACATAAAACTCGCACTCCATCCCGTGTTGGTCACACCAGAATCATCTATCGTAATATTAGACCTATTGCCTTGCTCATCTGTAAGCGTTCGGTTGGCGTTTCTGTTGAAATTGACGTTACCCGTTACAAAGATAGGTCCACCACCGATGCTGAAGTGCTCAGATAACTTTAAGGACACCAAAGGCTGTATAAAAATAGCAGAAAGCTCTATATCATTAACAAGATGAGATCCGGCCCAGTCTGGCTCCCATTCTACCGAACTCCCGTAAGGAGTGGTTACCGACAAACCTAAACTTAACCATTCATTTACTTTATAAGCGGCATGAAAATAAAAGGGTGTACCAGGATCTTGCTGTGTTTCTGCAAATTGACCCGTGGACGTATTTTGCCATTTTACATTGGAAAACACACCAGTAACTCCTGCGGACACTGTAAATTTATCTTCCAAATACACTAACCCAGAAGGGTTAAAAAAAGCTGTCTCAGCGCTGTTGACAACACCTACTCCAGCATGTCCCATTGCAAGCGCTCTTTGTCCTTGCGCTGCTACTCGATAACCTCCTGCGTAAGCTGTTGCAGAAGCTAGCATAAGAAGCAATCCTGAAATTAAAAAGTTTCTCATTTTGTAATTGTTTATTTATGAAATTCAAAAAATCTAAGTCAAATTTATCATTATTTAATAATCTCACAACATAAATTTAAATTATTATGCATGCATATTATTTTTTTTTGACAGCTAAGATTTCAAATGGCTCATGCTCTTTTTAAAAAATTCAGCTCTTTTTTCAGCATGAATCCAATGTCCGGCTCCTTCAATCGATTCAATATCAAAGTTTTGAAAATGTGAAGCAATATCAGCTTCATCACTCTCTTGTATATAGTTTGATTTTTCTCCTCTTATAAAGACCGTTTTTCCAGAATATGTTGCTCCCTGAGGCAATCCTTTTCCTATTTCCTCAATATTGGATTTAAGCGCCTTTAGGTTGATTCTTAGACTCAGTTCATCCTGTGTCTTCCAATATAAGTTTTTGAGCAAAAATTGTCTTATGGATAATTCTGAAATATACTTAGCCAAAAGCTCATCTGCATCCGACCTCGAGGTTAATCTAGCCTCAGCTATTTGAGTTAAACCTTCTAAAATCTGCTGATGGTGTGGTGAATAATATTTTGGTGCAATATCTACAATAATCAGTTTTTCAACCAAATCCGGATACAAAGTAGCAAAACGCATTGCAGTTTTCCCCCCCATAGAATGACCAATAATTGAGGTAGACTTTACTCCTTTATGCTCCAAATATTGCTTCAAATCTTCAGCCAAAAGATCGTAATTAAAGGCTTCGTCGTGAGGGCTTCTCCCATGGTTTCTTTGGTCGACCAGATGGACTTCAAACCCTTCTTTGGCGTAAGAATTGGCCAGGGTTTTCCAGTTGTCTCCCATGCCTAAAAATCCATGTAAAATCACTAGCGGCTGTCCCTTTCCTTTTATTTTGGAATGTAACTTCATCTAGTTCAATTTTTTCAAATACGATTTCACTACAGATTCAAGACCTTCATAAAGAGCTTCAGAAATAAGAGCGTGACCAATAGATACTTCATCTGCAAATGGAATCTTATCAGCAAAAAATTCAATATTTTCCAAAGATAAATCATGGCCTGCGTTTATGCCTAGTCCCAGCTTTTTAGCTTCTTCCGCACAACTGATGTAAGGCCGAATGGCTTTTGCTTTATCTACAACATAGCCTTGAGCATAAGATTCTGTATACAACTCAATTCTATCTGCGCCAACTTCAGCAGCTCCTCGAATCATCTCTATTTCAGGATCTACAAAAATTGAAGTTCTGATGCCATGAGCTTTAAACTTTGAAATAACAGCTTTCAAAAAATCTTTGTTTTTGATAGTATCCCAGCCAGAATTGGATGTAAGTACATCTTCGGCATCTGGCACTAAAGTGACTTGAGCTGGTTTCGCTTCCAAAACTAAATCTATAAATTTTGGGTTGGGATTTCCTTCTATATTAAATTCTGTGGTTACCACTTTGGTTAACTCCCTAACATCTGCATAGCGTATGTGGCGTTCATCTGGTCTGGGATGAACGGTGATACCTTGAGCTCCAAAAGATTCCAAACGTTTTGCGGCTTCAATTACATCAGGTGTATTCCCACCTCTTGCGTTTCTTAAAGTGGCTATTTTATTAATATTAACACTAAGTCGTATCATTGTTACTTTTTAAACAAAAATACAATCAAAAGTGAAACTTTGCTTGTATTTTGTGTATTTTGCATGAAAAGACCATCTTATGATTTGGCAAAATTTTATAGACCAAACTTTACAACCCGTTCAGGTTTCAAATACTATCTCTGAAATAAAAGCGGCCTTCAAAGCTTCTAAGTTTAATCATCTTCCCGTTTTCAAAAAGGAAGTGTTCAAAGGCAGCATCAATAGAGATGATATTATAGATTTGGAATCTTCGACACCGCTTTCGGAATACAAATACCTTCTTGAGGTTTTTTATGCAGAAACTCATAAGACCAATTTGGACCTCATCCATGAATTTGCAAATCATCAAACCAACTTACTTCCCATTCTTGACGATACCAAAAAATACGTGGGGGTCATGAAACTTGAAGATGTATTGGATCTTTTTGGCGAAAGCCCTTTTGTCGCTAATGAAGGCGAAGTAATGATTTTGAGAAAAGAGAGAACTAAGTTTGCTTTTAGTGAAGTAGCTCAACTCATAGAAACCTTAAATGCACGTGTTTCTGGTATGTACGTGAGTTACCTCTCCAAAGAAACCATTGAAGTGACTGTAAAAGTTGAACACCAAGGCATTAATGAAATTCTCCAAACCTTCAGACGTTACGACTATCAAATTGTAAGCGAGCATCCCGAAGATCTTTTTGCTGAGGACCTTAAAGAACACTCAGACTATCTTAATAAATACTTGGATATCTAGAAATAAATTATGGTTAATCGAGTCGCCATATTTGGGCAATCCTTCTACCCTGAAACTGAAAAATATCTCATTCAGCTCTTAGAAGTTTTAAAAACAAATGATGTTGAAGTCATCATAGAAAACGACTATTATAAATTATTACAAATAGAAAATTCAGTCGAGAACTTAAAAGAGATGACCACTTTTAAAACTCTGGATGAATCTGTTGACTTGTTTTTTACTATTGGCGGGGATGGTACTATTTTATCTGCTGCCAAATTTGTAAAACACCTTAACATTCCAATTATTGGGATAAATACAGGTCGACTAGGCTTTTTGGCTACTGTACATAAAGATGAAATCAAGAAAAGTATTGAAGACATTCTAAACGGTCATTATAAAATTTCAGAACGCTCTTTACTCGAAGTAAAGCTGGATTCCTCTAGCACTGCACTGGGTGAATTTTCATTTGCATTAAATGATGTCGCCATCAGCAGAAAAGAAACCACCTCTATGATCACCATAGAAACTTGGCTGGACGATGAATTTTTAAATTCTTACTGGTCTGATGGAATTATTATATCTACACCTACAGGCTCAACCGGCTATTCTTTGAGTTGTGGAGGCCCTATTGTAACTCCACAAACCAAAAGCTTTATCATAACTCCAATCGCTCCCCATAATCTGAATGCGAGACCTCTTGTTATTCCAGACCATTTGGAAATCAAACTCAAGATTTCTGGTAGAGAGAATCAATACTTGATTTCTCTAGACTCCAGGCTGGCGAGTTTAGATAAGGATACAACTGTTTTAATCAAAAAAGCAGATTTTAACATAAAGCTGGTCTGGCTGCATAACGATAGCTTTATCACCACGCTAAGAAAGAAGTTACTCTGGGGTCAAGATAAGCGAAATTGAAACAATAAATTTGGCTTAAAAGTGTTTTTAGATTACGAAATAATGAAAACACTAATCATTGCATCCAATATTCATATATTTGCAAACTTTTGAAACTCTATGAGATATATTCTTATCGGCATCTCTTTTTGTTTGGGAATTCAATTTGCATCGGCACAAACTTACGAAGCGGGCTTAATGCTTGGCGGTACCAACTTTGTGGGTGATGTGGGTTCAGCCTCATTTATGAAACCAAGAGACTACCTTAGTAGTGATAAGGTGTCTTATGGAGCTATTTTGAAATGGAACCGAAGTCCAAGACATGCTTTTCGATTTAGCGCAATGCGAATCAACACTTTTGCTAACGACAGAAGATCTGATGAACCCAGACGTTTTAATAGAGGGTATGTGTTTGAAACTTCATTAACAGAATTATCCTTAGGATTAGAATTCAATTTTTTTGATTGGGATTTACATGAACTTAAGCGACCACTCATAACGCCTTACATTTACACAGGTCCTACTTATTTTTTTACCAATGAATTTTATGTAGAAAATAATGAGCTGGTTGAAGGAGAATCCACTTCCAATTTTGCCATACCACTAGTATTTGGTGTAAAAGGAACCTTGAGTAGACATTGGATTCTTGCTGCAGAATTTGGCGCTAGATATACCTTTACTGATAATTTGGACGGAAGTGCCCCAGATGAAATAAGCAGTCAAACAAATTATCCTACCTTTGGCAATTCAAATATGAACGATTGGTACATATTTTCAGGAATAACGCTTACCTACACCTTCGGTCGTAAGCCTTGTTACTGCAATTTTTAGTGAATGGAATTTAAGTCAAACATCATAGCCGAAAGATTACCTAAGCATATCGCCATAATTATGGACGGTAATGGCCGATGGGCAAAAAACCAGGGTTTAATGCGGGTACGCGGTCATGAGAAAGGAACCAAAGCCGTGCGTGAAACCGTTGAAGGTTGTGCAGAATTGGGTGTTGAAAACTTAACGTTGTATGCCTTTTCTACAGAAAACTGGAAACGTCCAAAACTGGAAGTTCAAACCCTTATGAAACTTTTGGTGTCATCTCTAAAGGAAGAAATAAAAACTCTACAGGACAATAAAATTAAGCTCCAAGCTATTGGATGCATCGACAATTTACCTTCCAAAGCCAGAAAAGAATTAAAAGAAGTCATTGAGAAAACTGCTCACAATGACCACATGACCCTCACACTTGCTTTGAGCTATGGCTCCAGAGAAGAATTGATCCATGTGGTAAAAGAAATAAGTGAAAAGGTAAAAAATAACATAATAGATTCAGAAACTATTGATGAATCTACAATAAATAAGCATCTTTACACCCAAAATTTACCAGACGTAGATATGATGATACGCACCAGCGGAGAGCAGCGCATCAGTAATTTTTTACTTTGGCAAATGGCCTATGCAGAATTGTATTTTACAGATGTTCTTTGGCCAGATTTCAGAAAAGAAAACCTTTTTGAAGCAATTTACGAATACCAAAAAAGAGAAAGAAGATTTGGAAAAACAAGTGAACAACTCTAAGTATACCTTATTGTTTGCTAGAACAACAAAGTATATATCTGTTCTAGCCCTTATATTATGCAGTGCCTTTGCAAGCGCTCAAAACTCCCCTCAACAAGCAGCTGGTAAAAAATATACCCTTGGAGATATAGAAGTTATTGGATCTTCTAGCTATAATGAACAAACAGTTATCGCCTTTACAGGACTTAAAAAAGGTGAAGAAATTTATATCCCTGGTGACAAGATAAGCAAGGTCTTGAAAAAGCTTTGGGATCTTGGGTTATTTAGTGATATCAATTTTTACCTGAAAAATGTAGAAGGAAACACTGCAGATCTTCAGTTAGAAATCGTTGAAGTTCCAAAACTTAACAATGTCAAAGTAAGAGGAATAAAAAAACGCAAGAGATCCGAAATCATTAAAGACAATAAACTTCAGAAAAATACGAAGGTGACCGAGAATTTCGTCATTAATCTTCGCAACAACATTGAAGACAAATTCAAGGAGAAAGGATTCTTAAACGCCAAAGCAAAAATTATTACTACGCCTGTAGTCGATACCACCTCCACAGACAACCTTGTGGATATGACTGTAAATATAGAACGCGGAGATAAGGTAAAAATTAGCTCTATCAATATAGAAGGGAATGAACAGTTTTCTGACTGGAGGGTGAAGCGAATGATGAAAAAAACCAAAGAGAAATTCTTCTTAAGGTTTTGGAAACGCTCTAAATTTATCGAGGAAGAATACGAAGCTGATAAGGAAAGAATTGTCAAAAAATTCAAAGAAAAAGGATATAGAGACGCGAGAATCGTAAGAGATTCTGTTATTGTTAATTCCGATACAGATATCGCAATAGATATTGAAGTAAGAGAAGGTAGACGCTACTACTTTGGCGATATAGAGTTTCTGGGGAATTCAGCCTACACCGACGCTCAACTCAATCAATTGGTGGGAATTCGAAAGGGAGACCCTTACAACGGAACAATTCTCCAAAATAAAGTAGCCAACAACGAAAAACCAGATGCTGATGATATCACCAATTTATATCAAAACAGCGGTTATCTATTCTCCAACATTACGCCAGTAGAAACCAGGATTTACAACGATACCATTGACTTTGAGATAAGAATAAACGAAGGTAAAATTGCTTATTTCAATGAAATTACAGTCACTGGGAATGATAAAACCAATGACAATGTCATTTTTAGAAATCTAAGAACGCGTCCAGGCCAGCAGTATAGCAAGCAAGATGTGATGAATACCATTCGTGAACTTGGTCAACTTGGTTTTTTCAACGCTGAAAATCTGGAGCCAAAGTTTGAAAACGTGGATCCACAATCCGGAACCTTGGATTTACATTACGTGGTTGAAGAGCAAGGAAGTAGCCAGATAGAACTACAAGGTGGCTATGGTGGTGGTGGTTTTATTGGAACACTTGGTTTGAGATTCAATAACTTCTCTATCAAGAATATTTTCAATAAAGAAGCTTACAAGCCTGTACCTATGGGAGATGGGCAGTCACTCTCTTTGAGAGCACAAGCCAGTATAGCATTTCAAAATTATAGTTTATCCTTTGTAGAGCCATGGTTGGGCGGTAAAAAACCAGTGCAGCTTTCGGTATCTCTGTCACAGACCATTCAATTCTTATTTAATCCTCTTACCAGAAGAGCAGACAATGACCGAAGTTTCACCATTTCTGGTATTAACGTAGGTTTTGCTAAACGATTAAGAGAACCAGATCAAAACTTTACACTATCTACTTCGGTTGGTTATCAAAATTTCCAGCTAAATAATTACAATATTGGTTTATTTAGATTTCCAAACGGGACGTCCAACAACTTATCGTTCACTGTTGGTTTGAATAGAAATAACACCTTTACTAATCCTATTTTCCCAATGGGAGGATCGGAATTCGACTTATCGGTGAAGTTCACCCTGCCGTATTCAGCCTTTAATGATGTAGATTATGCCGGACTAAGAGAGGAAAGACAGGTAGCATTAGCAGAGAATGATGCAGAGGCTTTGGCTGAAATTGATCAACAAAGGTTCAACTGGTTGGAATTTTACAAAGTAAAATTTAGTGGGGATTGGTATAATAATTTATTTGATAAATTAGTTTTAAGAACGAGGTTCGAATACGGATTTTTAGGAGCATACAACAACGACAGGGGTATTCCACCTTTTGAAAGATTTTTCCTTGGTGGTGATGGTCTTGCTGGTTTTGCTCTAGATGGTCGTGAAATCATTGCCTTGAGAGGTTACCCAAATCAATCTATCTTACCAAGAACAAGAACTGTAGGCGGTGAGGAAAGCTTTAATGACGGTGCTTCCATATATAATAAATATACCATGGAATTGAGATACCCAATCACTTTGAAACCAACGGCATCTATTTATGGTCTTGCTTTCTTAGAAGGAGGTGCTACTTTCGACCAGTTTAAGGACTTTACTCCTTTCGAAATGAGTCGATCTGCAGGTGCTGGATTACGTATCTTTATGCCAGCTTTTGGTCTGCTAGGAATTGATTTTGGTTACGGATTTGATCCTATACCAGGATCCAATACTGGAGCCAACGGTTGGGAAACTCACTTTATAATTGGTCAACAATTTTAAAAGTGGCATGGTTTTTAATCCTTATATATTATGAAATTAGTTAATTATGTTTTAGTTCTAAGTTTCTTCACCCTTACCGCTTTTGGTCAAGGAGGTTTAAAAATTGCTTATGTAGATATGGATTATATTCTGGACAAACTCCCAGAATACAGACAAGCTTCTAGCCAGCTGGACTCTAAAGCTCAACAATGGAGAACCGAAATAGAGAGTAAGCAAAATGAAATTGATAACCTTAAAGCAGAATTAGAAAACGAAAGACCTCTGCTTACTGCAGATCTCATTCAAGATATGGAGGATGAAATAAGTTATTTAGAAACTCAATTGCTGGAGTATAGAAATAAGCGATTTGGAGTCTCTGGAGATTTTATTGTTCAAAAAAGACAATTGATTCAACCCATCCAAGATCAAATCTTTAATGCCATTCAAGAAATAGGTGAAAATAGAGATTATGATTTTATTTTTGAAAACTCGGCAGATGCTTTACTTTTGTTTTCGGCAAGACGGCATGATCTTAGCGATGTCATTTTGAAGCTGATAAATAGAAATTCCAGAGGGAACGAAAAAGAGGCTTCCAATGTGATTGAAGAGATGGAGGATTACAAGTCTGTAGAAAAGGCCGAAGAAGAAGAATTGAAAGAGGAAGAGAAAGCACTGAAAGAGGAAGAACGCATAAGTGAAAGAGAGGCCCTGATAGATGAACGTCAAAGGAAAAGAGATTCGCTGAGAGAAGCTCGACAAAGAGAATTTGAAGAAAGAAGAGCCAGAATACTTAAACAGAGAGAGGAAAGACAAAGAGAAAGAGACTCTATAAGAGAAGCAAGAGAAAATAATTAATTATAATCACTAAACTAAAAATTAAGAAATGAGAACTTTAAAAACAATTGTAATAGCCTTGGTATTGTCTTTTGGATTGATGGCAACCACAAACGCACAGTCTAAAATTGCGCACATCAACTCTCAAGAATTTGTTCAAAATTTACCAAGTTATCAATCTGTAATGACAGAACTAGATCAACGTGAGAAGACTTACAGAAAAGAAATTGATGATTTGCTAAAAGAAGCTCAAAAAACAAATGAGCGTTACCAGAGAGAAGCTGCAACCAAAACGGAAGAAGAAAACCAAAAGAGAGCTATGGAGCTTCAGGAAATGCAACAGTCTATCATGGAATATAGACAAACGGCTTCAGAAGATCTTCAGAAAAAGCAAGAAGAATTGATGAGACCTGTTCTTGAAAGAGCAAGACAAGTTATACAAGATGTAGCTAGAGAAAAAGGCTACGATTATGTACTGGATTCTTCTCTTGGGGCTGGTGTCTTGATGGCTGATGGATACAACCTTATGGACGATGCTAAAGCTGCTATAGGAGAGTAATTCGATTTACTTTTTAATTCATACAAAAAGACCATCTTTGTGATGGTCTTTTTTATTTATTATGTCTCAACAGCCCATTGTTTTATTTGATTCTGGAGTAGGTGGTACTTCTATTTTAAAAGAAATAGTTGCACGCTTACCAAATGAGCACTTCATCTATTTGGCAGACAGTAGAAATGCTCCTTATGGCGAGAGAACTCCACAGGAAATTATTGATTTGAGTATTAAAAATACCGAGCTGGCTTTAGGTCTAGAAGCTAAGTTGATTGTTGTTGCTTGCAATACTGCAACAACAAACGCTATAAAATACTTGAGAACTCACTACAGCCTCCCTTTTATTGGCATAGAACCTGCTATAAAACCAGCAGCATCTAACTCTGAAGTCAAACGAATTGGAGTTTTGGCAACCAAAGGCACTCTCAGTAGTGAGTTGTTTAAACAAACCTCAGAAACCTTCGCTCAGGGCATTGAGGTTGTTGAAGTCGTAGGAAAAGGAATAGTGGAAGCTGTGGAAGGCGGATGGACGACAGACCAAACTTTTGTGAAGCAATTACAAGAACAGCTTCAACCCTTTATGGAGGAAGAAATTGATTACCTGGTTTTGGGCTGTACGCATTTTCCTTATATCATTCCTCAGCTTAAAAAACTACTTCCTTCTCATGTCACGATTATTGATTCCGGAAGAGCTGTCGCTAAACAAACTGAGGCTGTTTTAGAAAAGAATAAACTCAATAATTTATCTGCTAAAAAAGGTGAAGTTAAAATTTTGACCAATATTGATAATGTGCATCATATAAAACAATTGGTCAAAGACATTCCGAATGTGAAAGTGAGCCGAAAAGACTTTTAATAGTTTACTGCAGGGCAATTGCACTTATGACGCTTTCTGTTTTCTCCAAAATCGTATCCTAGTGTAATTTGATGGAACCCACTAGTAGAAATCACCTCCGCAAATGCTTGATGAGAATAGGTGTAGGCAATCATAAACCGGTTGTAATTGAAACCAATAAAAGGGGAAATGTATTGCAAGTTTTGCGATTGCACCTCATCACCAGGTGCTGTAAAATCAATTCCATCCAGGGCTCTTCTGTAGGAAATTCCTCCCCAAACTTGACCGACGTTTAACTGGTAATAAGCTTTAGCGTTAAAGTCTACATTGGATTGGTTCAAGGCTTCTCTGTGCTGAAAGAATATCGAAGGCTCAAAAATCCAACGGGATTCTAAGGGTGCAATCGTATACCCTACAGAAGCCAAATACTGTCTTTGGTTTTGAGTTTCAAAAATCTCAGAAAAAACACGACGTTGCTGGGGCAGAAGGTTTTTGAAAGTCACATGAGTAAAAAAGTTTAGAAAGAAATAAGAAACTCCTACATCTACATTGAAAAGCGTTTCGGACTGCTGACCACCATCGATAGCAGGGTCTGGATTACCGATGGTATTGAGACCACTTTGGTCTAAACGATCCTGGACAACGCCAGCGCTCAATCCAAAAGAAAGTTGGTTGATATCTGCCGTAGATCTTGAGAACATGAGATGATAAGCGAAAGTTGCTAAAGCGCCCTGTTGCGTAAATCTACCATTAGCATCATTATAAAAAATTCCTCCAAGACCAACCTTATCATTCACCCTTCCGTTAAGACTCAAAGTTTGTAAGCTTGGGGCATCTTCAACATCAAACCATTGCTGCCTTGCTGTGAGTCGTGCTTTATTAAAATTGGACGCCCCAGCCATAGAGGGATGGACCAAATAATAGTTATCTGTTAGGTAATCTGAATAAATAGGCATACTCAAGCCCTGAGCATAAAAAGTACTCGTAAGAAGTGTCGCAATAAGCAAAAAAAATGCTATGGTTAGCTTCTGGAAGTTTATATGAAAAATTGGAAGGATCAAAAAATAATTTTAAAGTGATGTCAAATATAAAATTAAATAGGCCTCTATTTGGATGAATAGCCTCGTTTATTAAAATATTTAAGAGTTTTGAATATAAAGAATACATTTACTAATAGAAACTCAATTAGATCAATTCTAAACTATTGTTTTGTAATTTTGCACAAAATGATGGATTATGTCGAATTACACCGTAGAAATAAAATCAACTAATAAACCTTCTATACTCAAGTTTGAATTCAATGAATTTCTTGCTAAGCAAAAAGGGTACGAGTATCATAATATTGAAGAAGCAGCCAAGTCGCCCATAGCTTCTAAACTCTTTTACCTGCCTTTTGTAAAAACCGTTTACATCTCCCAAAACTTTATTGCTATTGAAAAATACAATATTGTGGAGTGGGAAGAGGTGCAGGGAGAAGTAGCAGAACAACTTTTAAAGCATCTTAACGAAGGAGGAAAAGTTGTTGATGAAGACGAAGCAAAAACCACCAAAAAAGTCCCTGTTACTGTTTACGCTGAAAGCACACCCAACCCTTCTGTGATGAAGTTTGTAGCCAATAAAAAGCTAGTTCTGGAGTCTGCAGAATTCAAAACGATAGACGATGCCGATCGCTCACCTTTGGCTCAAAAGTTATTTCACTTTCCTTTCGTAAAAGAGGTATTTATGGATGAAAATTATATCTCCATCAACAAATATGACATGGCCGAGTGGGATATGATCACCAACGAGTTGAGAGGCTTCATTAAAGATTATATTGAAGAAGGAGGCACGATCTTAAAAACGGGATCAGTTTCAGCAGCAAAAACAGAATCCTCAACACCCAAAATAGATACTTCCAATCTTGATGATATTTCCAAAGAAATTGTTCAGATTTTGGAAGAGTATGTCAAACCCGCGGTAGCGAGTGATGGTGGCAATATTGTATTTAAGTCTTATAATTCGGAATCCAAAGATGTTGAAGTTATTCTTCAAGGCGCCTGCAGCGGATGTCCTTCCTCAACAATTACCTTGAAGAACGGCATTGAAACTATGCTAAAGGAAATGCTTCAGGGCAAAATCAATAATGTGGTAGCTTACAACGGATAGGCTCCTGGATTCATTTATAAATTTATCCTTTGCACTGGGTAGATGGTGTGTAAATTTTAATATGCAAGCTACTTAGAAGCCTCTAGAGCAAAACTTTTCACAATCAACTCGGCGGTACGGTGACTTGCTCCTACTCCGCCGAGTTTTGTTTTCAACTCTTTATATTCGGATAGCAGCTT
This sequence comes from uncultured Mesohalobacter sp., assembly GCA_964577705.1. Taxonomy (GTDB): domain Bacteria; phylum Bacteroidota; class Bacteroidia; order Flavobacteriales; family Flavobacteriaceae; genus Psychroflexus. The sequence continues at coordinate 24,024 of CAZOAD010000014.1, read as the reverse complement.
TTCTCTATTCTTCTGATCTAGAATTTTATTCAATTCCAGTTTTAGTTGTTTAGAAGTAAATTCATTTTGAATAAGCTCCTTAACCACTTCTCTATTCATAATCAAATTCACCAAAGAGATATAGTCCAGTTTTACGATCTGCTTAGCAATCCAATAAGAAATCAGATTCCCTTTATAGCAAACCACTTCCGGCACTTCAAATAAGGCGGTTTCCAGAGTCGCTGTCCCAGAAGTGACTAGTGCTGCATGAGATTTACTTAAAAGGTTATAGGTGTCATTTTGAATCAATTTAACTTCGGAACCTGCCTGTCCGTGAGCTGATAAAATTGACCTATAAAAGTCTTCATCCTGGCTTGGTGCTCCTGCAATCACAAATTGATAAGCCGGGTAATCCCCGACTATAGAAAGCATCACCGAAAGCATTTTGGATATCTCTTGTTTTCGACTGCCTGGCAATAGGGCAATGATTGGCTTATCCTCCAATTGATGCTTAATTTTGAAATCTTCAAAACTAATTTCCTTTCGTCTTTCTATTTGATCCAGCAAAGGATGACCTACAAAGTGAACTTTAAAATCATGTTTCCCTTCATAAAACTCTTTTTCGAATGGAAGTATCACATACATGTGGTCTACATCCCTTTTAATGTCTTTGATTCTGTTTTCTTTCCAGGCCCAAATTTGTGGAGATACGTAATAATGGGTTGCAAAGCCCTGTTCCTTTGCCCATTTAGCAATTCTCATATTAAACCCAGGATAATCTACAAATATGATAGCGTCAGGTTGAAATTGAGATAGGTCTGCTTTACAAATTTTGATGTTACTCAGTATGGTTCTGAGATTAGCAATCACTTCCCAAAAGCCCATGAAGGCAAGTTCACGATAATGCTTCACCAGTGTTCCACCTACCTTTTCCATAAGGTCACCTCCCCAGAATCTGAATTCTGCGGAAGCATCTATCTCTTGTAAAGCCTGCATAAGATTAGAAGCGTGAAGATCCCCGGAAGCTTCACCAGCTATGATATAATATTTCATCGCGTATGTTTGCCAATTTTAAAACGAAATTACGATAAAATAAGCATTAGACCTTAAGCTAAGGCGCAAGTTCATTCTTGAGTTCCTGTGGGATTTGCTACATTTGCAGAATCTTTTAAGACATCGAATTTATGATTCAATCCATGACCGGTTACGGCAAAAGCAAGCTAGAAGTTGGAGGCAAAACCTTCACTGCTGAAATAAAATCTCTCAATAGTAAGAATTTAGACGCCAATGTAAGAATTCCATCAGAGTTTAGAGAGTTGGAACTTCCCATCAGAAATAAACTTTCACAAAGCCTCAACCGCGGAAAAGTGGAGCTTTCGCTTCAGGTAGAAAAGCACGAAGAAGAGGGCACTGCCAAAATCAATACGAAAGTCGTTGAAAATTATCTGAAACAACTTCAGCAATTCAATTCCTCTACCAATGGGGATCAAAATCGTTTGCTGCAGATTGCGATGACCTTACCAAATGCTTTAAGTTCAGAAAAAAGTGAATTAGAAAAGGAAGACGCCGATGCCGTATATCAGGTTTTAGACCTTGCTCTCGAACAGATCAACACCTTCAGGACCGATGAAGGTTTAGCTCTCAAAAAAGATTTTGAACTTCGCATTCACAACCTCACGGAATTGCTTTCAGAAGTCAAATCTATAGATCCCGAACGCATAGAACACGTAAAAACGAGACTGAGAAAAGGAATTGAGGAGTTAAAAGAAAAAATAGATGAAAATCGATTTGAACAGGAATTGATTTATTACATCGAAAAATACGATATCACCGAAGAGAAAACCAGGCTGGATAATCACTTATCCTATTTTATAAAAGCATTGAATTCTCCGGATTCCAATGGTAAAAAACTCAACTTTATCTGTCAGGAAATCGGTAGAGAAATCAATACGATTGGAAGTAAATCCAACTTTGCGGCCATGCAAAAAATAGTCGTACAGATGAAAGATGAGCTCGAAAAAATAAAAGAACAAATGCTTAACGTACTCTAGGTATGAACCAAAAAAAACAAGGTAAGCTTATCGTGTTTTCTGCACCTTCAGGATCTGGGAAAACAACTATTGTAAGACATCTTTTGGCGCAAAAAGACTTGAACCTGGAGTTTTCCATTTCTGCCACCTCAAGATCACCAAGAGAGAATGAAGTAGATGGTAAAGATTACTATTTTATGGATTTAAAGGAATTTAAGTCCCACATCAAAAATGATGATTTTCTGGAATGGGAAGAAGTTTACAGAGACAATTTTTACGGAACATTGAATTCTGAAGTAGAGCGCATCTGGGCGATGGGGAAACACGTAGTTTTTGATATTGATGTGGTAGGAGGATTGGACATCAAAAGAATCTATCCAGAACGAACTCTTGCAGTATTTGTTGAGCCGCCAAGCATAGAGGAACTGAAAATAAGACTTAAGAAACGTAAAACTGAGTCTGAAGATCGTATCGCCATGAGAGTTGCTAAAGCTTCTATAGAAATGGCAACAGCTCCACAATTTGATCATATTATCGTCAACGAAGATTTGGATACTGCACTGGAAGAAGCCTATCATCTGGTCAAAAGCTTTATCAAATGAAAAAAGTTGGGCTTTATTTTGGAACCTTCAACCCCTTTCATATTGGCCATTTGATTATCGCCAATCACCTGGTTGAACATACAGATATGGATGAAGTTTGGTTAGTAATAACACCACAGAGTCCTTTCAAAAAGAAGAATAACCTATTGGAAAACAATCATAGATTTGAATTGGTTTATCGAGCTACGGAAGGCTATGATAAGTTGAAACCCTGTGATGTTGAATTTAAATTGCCTCAGCCAAATTATACCTCAAAAACCTTAGCAGAACTAAAAGATACACATCCTGATATTGATTTTGGATTGATCATGGGTGAAGACAATTTGGTCAATTTTCACAAATGGAAAAACTATGAGACCATATTAGAGCACCACGATCTTTATATTTGTCCGAGACTTACTAAAGCAACAATTCCAGAGGAATTTCAGAATCATCCAAAAATTCATTTAACCGACGCCCCTGTGATGGAAATTTCATCTACATTAATCCGAAAGATGATTAAAACCGGAAAAAATGTGCAGCCTTTACTTCAACATAAAGTATGGGAATATATTGATGAAATGAATTTTTATAGATAATCCTGCTTCAGTGTTCTGTTTAAATCTTTGTTAATCTGAATCAAGAAACACTATTATTTATCAAGTTTTGAAATCGTTCTTAGTCTTAAGTAGAGTATTCAATTAATTTTAAAAAGACGTATCACATGACAAATCCTAATCCCAACTTTGGAGTTATCGGCGGCGGAAGCTGGGCCACAGCTATCGTGAAAATGCTTTGTGAAAATGTTCCAAAAGTCAATTGGTACATGAGAAATCAGGAAGTCATAGACCATATTGAAAAAGAGCATCACAACCCAAACTACCTAAGTGCTGTTGAATTTGACCCAAAGCAAATCAATCTTTCCAGTGAAATTAATAAAGTCATACAAGAGTCAGATTTCTTAATTTTTGTGGTGCCTTCTGCCTTCTTGATGAAGGAGTTAGAAAAAATAACTGTAGATATTACAGATAAAATCATCTTTAGCGCCATCAAAGGAATAGTCCCGGAATCACAACTCCTGGTGGGGGAGCACTTTCATAAACAATACAACATTCCTTTCGATAAAATTGGCGTTATCACGGGTCCTTGCCATGCAGAGGAAGTGGCGTTGGAGCGTTTATCTTATTTGACTATTGCCTGCGCCAATGAAGGTCATGCCAATACTCTAGCCCAATATTTAAGTAGCGAATACATCAAGTGTAATGTCTCTGAAGATATCATTGGAACTGAATATGCTGCAGTACTCAAAAACATTTACGCCATTGCTGCGGGAATAGCTCATGGCTTGGGCTATGGAGATAATTTTCAAAGCGTACTGATGAGTAATGCCATACGTGAAATGAAGCGTTTTATCAAAAAACGCTATAAAATGAAGAGAAATATCAACGATTCTGCCTACTTGGGAGACTTGTTGGTAACGGGTTATTCTGTATTTAGCCGTAATCGCTATTTTGGTAATATGATAGGAAAAGGTTACACCGTAAAAAGTGCACAGATGGAAATGAGTATGATAGCAGAAGGCTATTATGCCACAAATTCTGCCTATGAAATCAGCAAGTCTTTTGGGAACAAAAAGGCCAAAACACCAATTATAAATGCAGTTTATAAGGTACTCTACGAAGGAAAAAATCCGAAGAAAATCTTCGAAAAACTGGCCGATAAGCTAAATTAATCAACCTCTACATGAATTCAATTTTAAAAGGCAGCCTTTTTGTTGCCCTAGGAGCTTCTTGCTACGGATTGCTCACCACTTTTGTAAAACTAGCTTATGAGGAACACTACACAGCATACGAGGTTACCTTTTCTCAAATCCTTATTGGGTATGTAGCTTTGGTGATTCTAAACCTTTTTTTGAAGAAGAAAACCCCTCCTATTACAGATCCAAAATTGAGACGTAAAACTATTTTTTATCTTATCCTAGCGGGGACTTCCTTGGGGTTTACAAGTATTTTTTATTATCTGGCAATGCAATACATTACCGTTTCTGTAGGTATCGTTTTACTGATGCAAAGCGTGTGGATTGGTGTTGTTCTAGACAGTATCCTCAACAATATAAAACCCACTAAAATTAAAGTCGTTTCGGTGATTTTCATTTTGACAGGGACCGTTCTAGCGGCAGACTTATTAATGGAAGAGCAGGAGGTTGAGCTTATAGGTATTGGATATGGAATCTTAGCCGCTTTATCTTACACGATAACCATAATGACCTCCAACAGTGTGGGCACCCAATATCACCCCATTACCCGAAGTAAGTGGATGATGTTTGGAGGCTTGCTTGTAGTTTCCATCATTACCTTACCTGAGCTAATAGACTACATGGATTTTGGAATTTTTACGCTTTGGGGACCTATTTTGGCCTTATTTGGAACCATTTTACCTCCTTTATTCTTTACGGCGGGTATGCCAAAAATAAACGTAGGCCTTGGCGCTATCATTTCTTCAATAGAGCTTCCTGTTGCAGTATTGATGGGTTATTTTGTTCTCAACGAAGAACAAAATATTTATAACTGGATAGGAATACTTTTGATTTTATCTTCGATAGTACTCATGAACTTGAAAAAAATCCAGAAGGAACCTCTAGAAGGTTGATGCTATTGAGCTATAATCCCCTTTGAAGATAATAAGGGTAAAGTTTTGATATCCTTAGGCTTTAAACTGTGTTTTGGAAACTTGAAATCTTTGTGCATCAGTTTTCCTTTGAGAAAATAAGTAACCTGAAAGATGTTTTCCACTTCCAGTACATCCTCGTGTAGAAACTCAAGTTTTGCAAAGGACTTGGCCGGGAGAACTTCCAATTTCTTTCTTAAAACTGAAGTGGTTTTGGACTTACTTTCCCCTTTAGAAACGACCAAAACAGTCTCTAAAGCTTCAGCATTATCATTGACTATATAAATTGTCCATTCCTCAACTTTAAAGGCTGTATTGTATTCAAAAGCAGCGACCACATATACATGCTCAACTTCAGGAATATCTTTGTCGATATCTTCCTTCATTTCCCTTAAAATGAAGATTTAAATTGCTCCAAAAAGCGCACATCATTTTCATAAAACATACGAATATCTCCAATTTGGTATAACAGCATCGCAATGCGTTCTATCCCCATACCAAAAGCAAAGCCGCTGTATTCCTTAGGGTCTATATTACAATTGATCAAAACATTTGGGTCGACCATTCCGCAGCCCATAATTTCTAACCAACCTGTACCTTTCGTAATTCTATAATCAGTTTCAGTTTCCAGACCCCAGTAAATATCCACCTCGGCACTAGGCTCGGTAAAAGGAAAATAAGAAGGTCTTAGTCTGATTTTTGACTTCCCGAATAACTCCTTGGTGAAATAGATCAAGGTTTGTTTAAGGTCTTTAAAAGAGACATTTTTATCAATATACAAGCCTTCCACCTGATGAAAAATACAATGTGATCTGGCTGAAATGTCCTCATTCCTGAACACCCTTCCTGGAGAAATAGTTCTGATAGGAGGTTCATTGTTTTCCATGTAACGTACCTGAACACTGGAAGTATGTGTTCTCAGCAGAATATCCTTAGGGTCGGTTTGTATAAAAAAGGTATCCTGCATATCTCTCGCCGGATGGTATTCTGGTAAATTGAGCGCTGTAAAATTGTGCCAGTCGTCCTCAATTTCTGGGCCTTCTGACACATTAAACCCTATATTTGAAAAAATTTCAGTAATCCTATTTTTTACTAAAGAAATAGGATGTCTAGCTCCTATTTCCATAGGCTCACCAGGCCTGGTAAGGTCTCCGTATATGCCTTTGTCTTCAACTTTTGAAGCGATCTCAAGTTTAAGCTGATCTACTTTGTCTTGTGCAGAAACCTTTAACTGATTGATGGTTTTACCAAATTCCTTTTTTTGATCGTTAGGCACATTTTTGAATTCAGCAAAAAACTCATTCAGAATTCCTTTTTTGCCTAAATACTGTATTCTGAATTGTTCAACATCCTCAGCTTTATCAGCCGTAAAACGTTCAACCTCATCTATATATCCCTTTATCTTATCTATCATGCTTTTTGGTAAAATGAATTGGCAAATTTAGAAAAAATAGACCGTTTCTTACTTAGAATGTCTATTATTTAAATTCTACACTTATTCGATGTATTCGCGTTTCAAAAAATAGGTCACCAAAGCCTCTTTCATTAAGACAGTTTGCTCACCTGCTTTAAGCGCAGGCAACTTGGATGTATTGTTGAAATGTGGCCACCCATCTTCATCAATAAAATCAAATTCATAAAACCCGTAGGGTTCTAAAAGCGTACAAATCGCAATATGCATCAAATTGATTTTATCGTCTTTTTTGAACTTAGCCTGAGGTTTTCCAAGCTCCTGAACTCCTACCATATAAATAATCGCATCAAGATCCATCTGTTCTCCATCTGCAAATTGATTGGAAAGCTTAGTTTGAAGGCTTTCCCAGCGTGTTTTTAATAACTCATCTCTCATGCTACAAAGGTACTAGCTTTAGCCGAATTGATTATATTTGACACCATGAATGTTGTAGATATTATTCTGGGGATTTTACTCCTACTAGGCTTTATAAGAGGTTTTCAAAAGGGCTTCATCGTAGAACTTGCTGGAATCGTTTCCATGCTCGCTGGTATTTTTGGTGGTTTGGAATATGGTTATATGGCTGAAAATTATTTAGAAAAATGGACCGACTGGTCGGCTTCAAATATCGAAATCGCTGGTTTTTTCATCATCTTTATCGCAATAGTCTTACTGGTTTCAATACTAGCAAAAATTCTCACCACTATTGTCCATAGTATTGCCTTGGGCTTAATCAATAGAATTTTTGGAGCCGTATTTGGACTTATAAAAACAGGCCTTTTTATTTTTATCTTACTTCTCGTTTTCGAGTTCATAAACGGAGACGGAAGATTTGTATCCCAAACCAAACTTGATGATTCTTTTGTGGTGAACACTATACGCGAATTGAGTTCAACATTACTTCCCTCTTTGGAAGAATTGCTTTATGAAAGTGAGCTTATTGAAGGAAATGAGGAGGTATAAGGGCTAAGAAAGTAATTCTACCTCACCTGTTTGCAAGGAATACACTCCCCCAATTATTTTAATCTCTCCTATCTCCTCCATTGTTTTTAGAATGGAACTTTTAAGCCTGATTCTATCGACAGTGAGCTCCACATTTTTTTTCACAACATCATGAACAAACTCTTTGTTGGATGAATCTCTCTTCCCCCCCGTTTTTACAGCTTCTACGGCAGGCTTAATGTTTCTGAGTAAGTGAGTCAAATTCCCCAACTCTATACCATCACATGCAGCACTTATAGCTCCGCAGCTTTCGTGGCCTAATACCAAAACAAGTTTACTTCCGGCTACCTTACAGGCATATTCAATGCTACCCAGTATATCTATATTTTCAAAATTACCGGCAACTCTGGCTACAAAAATATCTCCAATTCCCTGGTCCAAAACTGTTTCTACAGGCACTCTACTATCCACGCACGATAAGATGACAGCTTTTGGATACTGTCCTGCGGTGGCACTTACCTTAATCGCATTGTAGCTCCTAGAATGAGCATCATTGGAGGTAAAACGCTTATTTCCTTTCATAAGATCTTTTAAAACCTCCTCTGGAGTTAAGGCTTCCTGTTCTTTCTTGGTCATGAATTTTTTAAGCATGGTTTTAGTTATCTGAAGTCGTATTAATCAATTGAATATCTACCTGGGTTTATCATCTTTCTAAACCAAGAGTGAACTTATACACCAACTATAACCTGGAAAAAGAATAAATAAGGGATTAATTCAATTTAAAATGCAAAGGTAAGTCAACGATAAACACAACTCCATTAGAAGAAAGGTTTTTGTTTAGAGGTAAATGTTTCAGGATTCTTTTTGACCTATGGAAGAAGTTGCAATTCTTTCATCTCTTATATAAAGCAGAGGTAAAAAGCAATAGAATTTTTAAATTCTAATTATAATTTCTTAAATGCTGACGTCTTCACCCAACCTTTCGATCCATCAGATAATTCAATTTCTGTGTAGTCTCGGAAGGTAGAACCCAAACTCACTTTGGTTCCTTTATTCAATTCGAAATTGACATCGCTTCTTGGATTGGGCTCCACATGCACAGAAAGTTGATTTTCAAAAATAATGGCAAAGGATTGATCTTGCAGAAGTTGATTTTGAAACCGACCTAACAATAGGCTCGCTATTGCAAACACTAGAAAAAGAACTGCAAAAGAAAAATTTCTTCGTTTTCCCTTCGATGTAGGTGATCTAAAGTAAAGAACGACCCATACTCCAAAAACAACTGATAAAACGATACTTACCCAAGCCCAGGAATTCAATTTCAATGCATGAGTCACACTGTAGGTTAAGGATCTTAGATTAGACTCCGGAGCTTCTTTTACTTTATCAATAGTTTGAGTATTTGCAATTTCAAGATTTTCCTTGATGTCTTTATCGGCAGGATTGTATTGAAGCGCCTTTTCATAATGATAAATAGCATTGGCTAAATCATTTTGCTTAAAATAGGCATTGCCTAAATTGAAGTAGAGTTCGGCTGAGACTAAACCTTCATTTAACACTGAATTGTAAAGTCGAATGGCTTGGTCAAACCGATCGTCTGCGTAGGCTGCATTGGCTTCATCAAACTTACTTTCTGCTTGAGAAAACCCAGTCCATGCGAACAAAAAAAGTAACAGATAAATATAAAATTTCATATTAAACTTCTTTATCAATTTCAGAAATGACTTTGGCTGCTTTATCAAAATCCTTTTGCATATCTTCCGTAACAGTTGGCGTATATCTAGCTAATTCACAACTTTCCAAAAGCTTCAGAAACGCTTTCGTAGTCTCCTCTGAAACCCCTTTTGCAGATAGTAATTCTTTGATTTTATCCTTTTGCATGTCTAAGGTCTGGATTTTCAATCTTGCCTTCATGTAGTTATGTAAAGCCCTTTCCAATGACTCGTAAAATGCCTGAGAGTCTCCAATATTTTTTTTAGCTTCAGACAAGTAGCGTTTAGCCAATTTGTTGGCACGTTTGAGCTGGACTTCATTTTTGTCTACTTCCCTGTTTTGTACTTTTCCAAATATCAGCATGAATGGAATACTCAAAAATGGAAGAAAAAATAAGGTCCAATAAAGCGGAGATTGGAAAAACTGTGTTTGATCTTTCTCTTTTAAATCAGTGTTCAATTTAATATAGTTGAACGTACTTTTTGAAGAAATAATATTTCGTGGTGAGTTTGGTTCGTTTCCTGAAGCTACTTGAGTTTCCTTTGGGCGTTCAGGACCAGAATTAACCTTGATATTTATAGCATCAGACTGTAGCGTCTCATAAGATGCTGTCCTTGGATTGAAGTATGAAAATGTGGTAGGCTGAATCACATAATCTCCTTTAAATTCGGGAATAACTGTATATTTTTCAGAAAGGCTTCCTCGCATACCCAAGCTTGAAGTTCTTACATTCTCATTTCTTTCTGGCTCATAGACTTCGAAAGAAGATGGCGTTTGGATCTTAGGTAAATTGAATAATTTTAAGTTGCCTCTTCCGGTTACTTCTGAAGTCAGTTCTAATGAAGTTTGAGCATCAAGCTCTCGCTTATTCGCTTTTACGTTAAATTCAAATTCACCAACAGCTCCAGAAAACCCGGCTGGTTTGCCCTCTTCTGGAAGAGGCTGTACCTCTATAGTTCTTGTGTTGGCAGAAAAGTTTTTTTCAACAACATCATACATACGTCTTCCAAAAAAATCTCTTCTATCTGTAGGGACTTCAACTGAAACAGACAAAGAAAGGGGTTCGATTTTGAGCTCTCCGGTTTTCTGTGGATAAAGCACCGTTTTACGCAACTCTACATAGCGATAGGGTTGACCACCGAATTCTCCTTCCTTAAGTTCTAATTGATCTATATTGATGTTTTGACTCCAAAATCCTTCGAATTTGGGATCGTCTAATGGTCTCCAGTTTCTAATATTTACGGTAGGACTGAGAAATAATTTGTAAACCACGTAGATGCCTTCATTCAAATAAGGCTTTGATTTACTGACTTCTGCAACCAAATGAATTCCATCACCTGCTTCTGCAACAGCTCTGGACTGGTTGGGAGTATCTACAGCAGCGGTCACTTCTATCTCTATGGGTGAGGTTTTGTAAACCTGACCCTCCACTGTAATCTCTGCCTGACCAATAGTAATTTTACCACGCTTTTGTGGCTGAAAAAAATACGTGTAAGTTTTGGTAAAAGTACTTTTACCATTAACATAATTCTGTGAATAAAATTGGTTTGGACCACCAATTAATTGTAAGCCAGTAAAGGATGGAGGCCTAAAATTGTCACCATTGGCATTAACTGTAAATTCCACTTTTAACCTCTCGTTAATACCAAGCTTAGACCGACTTGCTTCTGCGGTAAAACTTACTTGTGCAAATGCTGAGAAACTCAACAGAAGAACCCATAAAAATATAAACTGTTTCATTCTACCAGTCTTTTCCAGTTTTAGATTTTTGTCCTTTTGCTTTTTGAGCATTTAACTTCTCTTGTACATCCTTTTCTTGATTTTCAATCGCTTCTAGTAAGCGCTGAATTTGCTCTGGGGAAATTTGTCCCTTTTTATTCTGAGGTTGTTGAGGTTGCTGTTGTTCTTTATCACCGCCATCTCCTTCTTGTTCTTTTTCTTGCTTGTCTTTATTGCCCTTATCATCTTTTTGATCGTCCTCACTTTCATTTTCATCTCCCTTGTCGTCCTCCTGATCTTTGTCTTGATTGTCTTTGTCCTTATCCTTGTTTTCGCCCTCGTCTTTATTGTCTTCACTCTTGTCTTCATTTTTATCTTGACTTTCGTCTTGATTGTCATCACCATCCCCGTTATCATCGTTCTTTTCATCTTCTAGTTTCGACTTGGCGTAAGCTAAATTGTAACGTGTCTCTTCGTCTGTTGGATCATTTCTTAAAGCATCTTTATAAGCATCGACTGCCATTTGATACTGTTCTTCTTCCATCAAAATATTCCCTAGATTATGGTAGCTTTTATGTTTTAGGGATTTGTTATCTGTACTTTCTATGGACTCAATTAGACGAAGTCTAGCCGATTCAAATTCATTATTTTTAATGTAAAGGTTTCCGAAGTTATAACTTATATCCGAATTACTTTGATCTATTGCTTTAGCCTGCCTGATCTTCGATTCTGATATAGAAAAATCAAGATCTTTTGATTCTGCTTCGGCTAATAAGGCTTTAGCCTTTTTAGGCGCGTCTGAAATGCTTTGAGCCTGCATTGAAAATACAGCGCTAAAGCTTATAAAAATTAATAATACAAGGGTTCTATTCTTCATCTTTCTTTCTCTCATTAAATAAATTTAGTCTTCTTAACCAAGCTGTTTTTCTCTCCAGCAGGAGTATATCTATCAGTACCAAAAATATACCAAACCCTAAAAACCATTGATATTTACTCTTAAAATCTGCAAATTGTTTGGCTTCAAACTCCGTTTTTTCAATAGTTTGTAATTCTTTCAGGATTTCCTCTACAGATCCAGAGGTGCTTGAGCCATCAATATAATTACCATTGCCTATTTCTGCAATACGCCTAAGCGTTTCAGTATCTTTTTTAGTGATGACAGTTTCTCCCGCATCGTCTTTTAAATAAGATTGAATTCTACCATCACGCCGAATAGGAATAGGATCACCACGCTCTGTCCCAACGCCAATTGTATAAATTCTTATACCTTCATTTGCAGCTTGCTCTGCCATATTTTCAGCATTGCCATCGTGATCCTCACCCTCAGACAAAATAATTAAAACTTTATTGGTTTCATCATCATCGTTATAATAGGATCTGGCCAGATCTATAGCTTGTGAAATAGCTGTTCCTTGACTCGAGACCATATCTGTGTTCATACTCTGCAGGAAGGTTTTTGTACTTGCGTAATCTGTGGTGATAGGAACTTGTGGAAACGCACTTCCTGCATAGCCTACCAAACCTACCCGGTCTGAAGTCAAACTATTGACAATTTCTGTTATAATTCGCTTAGACTTCTCTAGTCTATTGGGAGCAATATCTTCTGCAAGCATACTTTTAGAGACATCCAACGCAAAAACAATATCAACGCCTTCGCGTTTTACAGTTTCCATCTTTGTCCCTAGTTTTGGATTGACCAACGCCATTACAAAACAGGCAAAGGCGAGAGAAAGTACAAAAAACTTCAAGTTGGATTTGAAGGTAGACTGATCTGGGGCTAGTTTTTTGAATAGCTTAGTTTCTGCAAACCGCTTCTGGGTTTTTCTTTTCCAATACACGTAAGTTAGAAACAAGAGCAGTAGAACTGGTAATACCAGAAATCCCCAAAAATAAACCTGTTCTTCTATTATAAACATTTATACAAAGCTTCTAAAAAGTGTGTGTTTTAATAAGAATTCTAAAAAAAGTAAGGCCCCGGCCAGGATAAGGAAGAACCTATACTTTTCATCATAATTATAAAATTTGAATTCTTCAATTTCTGTTTTTTCTAATGCATCGATTTCTTCATAAATGGATTGAAACTTTTCATTATCGGTTGCTCTAAAGTATTTTCCACCTGTGCTTTCAGCTATGTTTTTCAACAAAGCTTCGTCAATTTTGACTTCAACATTTCTGTATTGAAACTGACCGTTGGGCTTTATTCCAACAGGAGAAAGCGCCATTCCATTACTTCCTACACCAATGGTATAGGTTTTAATATCGTATTCGGTTGCCAACTGAGTCGCGGTAATGGGATCTATAAAGCCTGCATTATTCTCCCCATCGGTAAGTAAAATAATGACTTTGCTTTCTGCTTTGCTTTCTTTCAGTTTATTAACAGAAGTAGCCAGTCCCATTCCTATAGCGGTGCCCCCCTCAATGTTTTGAGTATAATCAAGATCATTTATAGCATTGATGATAATTGATTTATCACTGGTAAGTGGTGTTTTAGTATAACTTTCACCTGCATAAATCACCAATCCTATTCTATCATTTGGTCGGCCTTGAACGAAGTTATTAGCTACTTTTTTGAGAGCTTCCAGGCGGTTGGGCTCTAGATCTCTAGCTAGCATACTCGCAGAAATATCTACTGCCATGATGATGTCAATACCTTCAGTTTTTTTCACTTTGGTGGTCACATCCACAGTTCTTGGCCTGGCCATCGCAATAGTTAAAAACACAAGTGCAACCATTTTCAGGATAAATAACAATGGACGCAATTGAGCTAATGCGCTTTTATTAAATCCTTGCGTACTCGATATCTTTAAAGTTGCCGTTTGTTGCCCTCGTTTTTTCCAGTACCAAAATGCTGCTAAAGGAATAGACAGCAAAAGCCAGAACCAGCTTGGATTTTCGAATGTAAAGTTTTCAAAAATCATTCTCCTATCTTTTTAAATTCAACAGCATTCAATATTCGGTTGGCGATTTTTTCTCCGTATTCATCATCTCTATCGTGGAAAATAACGATTTGTTGGAAACCACCTCTTCCAAAATTCACAATCTGGTATTCTTTCTTGATATCTTTCTTGGTGATTGGATTTTCTATGGAAAAACTACCAAAGACCTTCTTTCCTTTCACGCCTCCAAGGGTCTCAAATTCTTCAGATTTTGAAATGATATTGTAAGCTCCACGTTCTTCCAGATTGTTGTAAATACCATCTACAATAGCGTCGAGATTAATTTCTTGAGCTTCCTTAAATCGAACTTGGTTAAAGGTAACGTACATACTTTGGTAAAGTGACCCAAAACTATAAGTTTCTTTATCTACTACATTTTCAGAAATACTTTCCGGAAGTTCAAATTCTCCCCTAACCAGTACTTGTGGTGTGGTTAAACTCACTGGAGGAAACCCGTAATCACTGGTTATCCAATCGCCTTCCAGTAATTCTTTGGTTGGATTTCCTATAAGGTTATCTTTCACGTATTCGTAACCCTTGGTAGCTACAACAGCAGTGAGCGTAACAGCAATCAATATGATTCCAAGCACAATTCCAACAATCCACTTTTGCTTTTTACGCTTTTTGGCAAGGGCTTCCTGAAAGGCTTCATCTTTTCTCTTCTCTTCTTCTGTAACCTGAGGGATAGCTCCTTGAACGTGTTTTAAGAACCTTTCTATTTGGTTCCTATCCCCTTTTAATGTGATTAGGTCTGGTTTACTGTTGGCAAACTTTGCCAGATCCGCCCGTCTCAATATTTTTTCATACTCAAGAATCATATCCTCTTTTAAAGATAATTTCCTGTGTTCTTTCTTGAATTTTAAATCAGCGACAAGTTCGTTGGTCGTGTATTCCAGTGCTCTGATTTCTAACTTTTCTTCTAAATAAGTTCTGGTAATATATGTGAGTTCTGTAATGTATTCCTTAAAGTTTCTATTCTCCAAAGCAGAGGATTTATCCAATTCCTTGAGCGATAACATGGCTTGCTCAAAAGGAGGGATTCTCCGTTTTCCTTCATCCCTCTTTTTCTTCAGTCTAAAGATTAAAAAAGCGATTCCAGCTATAATTCCCAAAATCAATAAGGTCCACCAAAACCAGGAACCGATTGCAAATGGTTTATTCACACCAATAGAGGGCTTAATGGGATATAGTTTTTGGTTCACAGTATCCAATACCACATCGTTCACTCGAACTTTTAAGGTATCTGTATAAAAGGCCTTTTCATTTATTTTGACCAATTGTGGAGGGACAGAATAAACGCCAGAGTCGAACTGAGTAAGCTTATAAAGTTTGGTAAGGGTAAATGACTTGGCTTGTGGGTCAAGGGTGTCAATTTTATACTCCTCTACCATTTCCAAGGGGATAAATGTCTGGTCTTTGGGAAAAACGACAAGATCTTCTGCATTTATATCCTCTACCTTGATGACGTAGTCTATCTGTTCTCCTATCTGGATAGTATCTCTATCAGTTGAAAAAGAGACTTCTTGAGCATAACCAAAGCTACAAACCAAAAACAGCATCAAAAACAAAAAATGCCTTGATGCTAAATTGAAACGTTGATTAAGTAATCCTGTTTTCATATAATCTTATCTGGATTTGAAATATCCAAGTAGTTTGATGACATAGTTTTCATCCACTCTCGTACTTAAATATCCTGAACCACTCAATTTAAAAGCTCTATGGAAATAATCCACTCTGTCTCTGTAATGCTTGGTATAGGCTTTTCTAGTAGATCCACTTGAAGTGTTTACCCACATCGCTTTACCGGTTTCTGCATCTTTCATCTGTACCATCCCGAGATTTGGCAACTCTTCTTCTCGTTCGTCATAGATTCTAATGCCTGTAACATCATGCTTTTGCCCTAAAATTTTCAAGGTATGCTCGTATTCATCTGTTAAGAAATCTGACATTACAAACACTATGGCCTTTTTCTTCATCATATCAATGAGGTACCTAAAGGCTTTGGTGAGATTGGTCGTTTTATGAGAAGGCTCAAATTCTATGAGCTCTCTTATGATTCTCAACACATGCATCCTCCCTTTTTTAGGCGGAATATAAAGTTCAATTTGATCGGAAAATAGCATGAGTCCAATCTTATCATTATTCTTGGTAGCAGAAAAAGCTAGCGTTGCTGCCATTTCTGTAATAATATCTTTTTTGAAAGTTTCACGGGTTCCAAAAGCTGTAGATTCTGAAATATCTACGAGCAGCATCATCGTCAATTCTCGTTCTTCTTCAAAAACTTTTACAAACGGCTCATTATACCTGGCCGTCACATTCCAATCTATCGACCTTACATCGTCTCCAAATTGATAAGCGCGCACTTCGCTAAAGGTCATTCCTCGACCCTTAAATGTCGAATGGTATTCTCCACCAAACACGTGATCGCTTAATCGCCGTGTTTTGATTTCGATTTTTCTTACCTTTTTTAAAAGTGATTTGGTATCCATAGAGTGTGAAAACTTGTCAATCGATTTTAAGACTAAATCGTAAATGCAATGTCTAGAAGCTTATAAGTTTGCCTTGATTAGATTCAGAAGAAATGTTAAGGAACCTCTACTTCATTGATGATTTTGCTTATCAGGTCTTCAGACTTAATGTTTTCAGCTTCAGCTTCATAAGTAATTCCTACTCTGTGTCTCAAAACGTCGTAAACAACGGCGCGGACATCTTCTGGAATCACGTATCCTCTTCTCTTAATGAATGCATAGCATTTGGCAGCAATTGCTAAATTGATACTACCCCTTGGAGAAGCTCCAAAACTAATAAGTGGCTTGATTTCTGCCAACTTATATTTCTCCGGATAGCGAGTGGCAAAGATGATGTCTAGGATATATTTTTCGATTTTCTCATCCATATAAACCTCTCTCACGGCGCTTTGAGCCTTTAAAATCTGTTCTGTAGAAACAACTGGGTTAACCTTCCCAAAGCTATTGTTTAAGTTGGATCTCATCACCAATTGCTCATCTTGGAGATTTGGATAATCGATCACGGTTTTTAACATGAATCTATCTACTTGGGCTTCTGGCAGAGGATAGGTTCCTTCCTGCTCCACTGGGTTTTGCGTAGCCATTACAAGAAATGGTTTGTCTAAAATAAAGGTTTCATCACCGATAGTCACCTGCTTTTCCTGCATGGCTTCCAGCAAAGCAGATTGCACCTTGGCTGGCGCTCGGTTAATCTCATCGGTCAATACAAAATTGGCAAAAATCGGTCCTTTCTTGATATTGAAACTATTTTCCTTCATGTTGTAGATCATCGTACCTACCACATCTGCCGGAAGTAAGTCTGGCGTAAATTGTATTCGACTAAAGGTACCTTGAACGGCTTTGGATAAGGTATTTATGGCCAATGTTTTTGCAAGACCTGGAACTCCTTCCAGTAAAATATGGCCTTGACCTAAAAGTCCAATTAATAATCGCTCAACCATGTGCTTTTGGCCTACAATGACTTTATTCATTTCATTGGTAAGCAAATCTACAAAGGCACTTTCTTTTTCTATTTTTTCGTTAATGGAGGCAATGTCTACATTAGCTTGATCCTGTTCCATACTCGTGTTATTATAGTGTTATAACCTATTCTTATAATAACTTGCAAAATGAAAATTAAATCTATTTTCTCTTGTTAAGGCTTGGTTAAAAATCAGCGAATTACGATAAGCTTATGAATAAAAACAAGTTTTGTTCTCATTTGAAATAAGTCAGTTTACATTTTGTAAATCCACTGCTCTGGATTGAGTTTGACTGTGTTTTTGAAGAGCTGGAAGATAAGCGTGGTTTTTCCAGAAGAGGAATTGATTCCCACTTCTCCAATTTCTTCTCCCCTCACCACTTTATCTCCAGATTTTACGAAGACTTTTTGTAGATTATTATAAATAGACAAATAGTCTCCATGACGAATCATTACTACCACATTAGCGCCAGGAATTTTACTCACCTGACTGACTTCCCCTTCAAAAACAGCACGTGCTTTTCCATTTTGTTCAGTATCAATCCTCACTCCATTGCTCATTACTTTAATGGTTTTCACAATGGGATGTGGACGTTCACCAAAACGCATGGAGACCACTCCAGACTTCACAGGCCAAGGCAATTTCCCTTTGTTCTGCGCAAAATCTTTAGCTAAGGCTTCGGCTTCTGGTGTCAGCTTGAAGGTAGCTTTAGAGTCGGAACCCACTTTTTTGTTCTCTTTGGCAATAGCCTCACGGATCAATCGATCAATTTCGCGATCTATTCTACTGGCTTCCTTCTGTTTCTCCTTTAATTCTTTAGCATATTTCTGCTTCTGCTGATTGATGCTGGCCAACAGTTGTTCTAAGTTGTTTTTATCGCCAACTAAATCTGATTTGGTTTTACGGTTTTGTGCTAGAATCTTTTCCTGATCTCTGCGCTGCTCAAACAAAGTAGTATTGAGCTCCTGAAGCGTTTTAGTTTGTAGCATGACCTCCTCTCCCTGTTTTTTTCTATACTGTGCAAACTGCTTCATGTATTGAATCCTTTTGTAAGCTTGCAAGAATGATTCGGAAGAAAACAAAAACATAATCCTGCTTTTATCAGATTTGCTCATATAAGACTTCCGTATCATTTGCTCATAGTCTGCCTTTAATTGCTCTAGTTCTTTTCTAAGTCTATCAATCTTGTTGGCGTTGGCGTTGATTTCCCGGGTGAGCAAGTTAGCTTCTTGGTTATTAACTTGGATCAATCTTTCCGTTGCTTTTATTCTTTTCTGAAGATCTTCGTATTCGCTTAATGCTGATTGGCCTTTGGATTCAGTAGTTTTGATGATGGTATTAATTTCATCTATTTCCTGCTGAATAGCCTGGCGTTTTGCTTCGAGTTCTTGCCTGGTTTGGGCTTGGAAAGACAGGCTTAACATAAGCGTGAGAAAAAGAAATATATACTGATAGCTTTTCATCAAAATCCTAATAGTTCGTAATTATTTGGAATAGAAAATGGAAAACTCAAATCTTCATCAAAAACCACAGAACGGTATTCGATGTCTATGAGCACAACTTCGTCCTGCTTTTTGGCGGTCATTTTCAACTTGTATGGGAATTTCTTCTTGTCAACAGTTTGAAATTTTGAGTATTCAACTTTTAGACTTTCGTTATTGATGTTTTGAACCGATTGAGATTTCATTTCAAATTGACGGCCGTCAATAATAGCTGAATACGCCAAAATTGACTTTATATTTTGAAGAAATACATAGGCATTATCGTCAAATAACATTTGATTTTTCTTCAATTCATACATTGGCCTTCCAATAAGCAGGTTTTGAAGGTTTTCAAAATCGACTTCCACTCCCAGGTATTCTTCCGCCATGGCAAAGTCTCCGTCAAAGTAAGTTTTGTTTATTTTCTCATAATACTGAAACCGATCTGGCGTAATATAGACCTTTGCAACAGGTAGTAAACCCATGACTTTAGCGCTCAACCAGATGGCTTTGTCCTTTTCTATTCTATAAGTAATGGTGATGGATTGTGAGTCATCTTTAGACTCGTATCCAGCTTTCATTTTACCATTGGCTGTTTTAAAATCAGCTAGGTTACCTTCAAAGGTCTTTAAGACCGCTCTCGCCGATTTCTCTCCAGCACCTGCTCCAGAACCAGTTTTGGTGGATTTACAACCCACTAGACTCACCAGAATAATGAAGATAAGGCTTATTTTTATATATGTTCTATACATCAATTTGATATTATCATTAATTTTTGCTCGTATTCATCAGCTTTTGCCTGATTTCCTAAAGCAAGATAGGATGCTTTTAGTGTACTGTAGACTTTTTGGCTAAGATGATCGTCGTCGAATAAATAGTCTAAGGCCTCTTCCAAAACCACTACTGCTTCTTTATGCTCATTTAGCTTACCCAGCGCAAAGCCTTTAGCATAGTAAAGGTAACTTTGAGAAGGAAAACTTTCCAGAGCTTTTTCACTGGTTTCAATCACATCCTCATAGTTTTCCAATTCCATTTCCAACTCCAGGATATTCTTAATCAACTTAAAATCATTAGGCTTATTGCGCAAAGCAGACTTAAAATTCTCCAAAGCTTTGTCTTTGTCTCTCGACTTATAGAACTGTCCTAATTCAGCTTTGCTAGAAGAACTTTTTTCTGAAGAAAGCGCAGAATCCAAAACGCTTACAAAAGCATCTTGAGCGTCTGGATCTTGAATTGCTAGGGCTTTAAAGGTGTTGATTACTTTCACCTTGTCTTTTTCATCCAAGGTCAGACTCTCCACCACTTTTCTGCTGTAGGTTTTAGCCTGAGAAATATCTCTGGTGACCAAATAGGCCAAAGCCAATTCAACGTCGATTTCAGGATCGTAGGCCGCATATTGCTCGATTTCCTTACCCACTTCTATGGCTTTTTGGGGAGAATTGTTGAGTCTGTAAAGCTCCATGAGCAAAGTAGCCGCTCTCGTATCTTCTTTAGAATTTTGAAATCTCTTTTTAAAAAACACAATGCCGTCATTCAAAATACTACCTTCTTTATAAATGATCATTCGGAAATCATCTCGAAATTCGTCGATCCCATCTACAGCATCATATTTAGCCAGGGCGTCCAAAGCCAGTTGATATTCATTCTGAAGCAAATATAAATTGGCTAACTCTTGGAAGTAAACCGGATCCGATTCAGAAATAAATTTGGCCTGATCTATAGCTTTATCATAGCTTTTCTGCATAGAATACACATGAAACAGCTGCTTGTGAATAGTTATATTGTCTTTATAGGTTGGATTTTCTAAAGTCTTTAAAAGAAATTTTTCAGCTTTTTCATATGCTTTAAGGTCGATGTAGTTTTTGGCCATTTCATAAAAAACTGCCGTACTATTAGGCTCGAGTTTGAGACATCGCTCAAGTTCTTCAATAGCTTTCATAGGATTTTCTACAGCACGCTGTGCAATAGCCTTGAAAAACACTTCTTGAAATTCGTCTGTATTATTGCCCAGGTTGTCAATATTGATCTCATCGGATAAATTATCTTTCTCTTGAGCATGACTCAAGGAAACTGCCACAAAACTCAGGAAAAGGAAAAGACGAATAGCGTGAGGCATAATTTTTTATTCTAAAACTGAGTAATCTCCAATACTTACCGAAGTGAAGTTCCCATCAAATCTAGCAAAATTACCGATCATAGCCTTATCGAGCTTGGCGTTGGTAATCTCTGCATGTTCTTGTATCAAGGAGTTTTTAATAGTACAGTTATCTACAACCGTGCCATCTCCTATGGAAACGTTAGGACCGATTTTAGAGTTTTTCAAAAACACATTTTCCCCGATAAAACAAGGCTCAATTATTTCGGAATCTTCAATTTTCAAATTAGAAGCTATTAGTTTCTCCTTTTGTTCTTTCTGGATAAAATTTAGCATACGTGAATTGGTATCCACGGTGACATGTTTGTTGCCGCAGTCCATCCACTCGTCTACTTGACCCGGCTTAAAGACCGCCCCATTTTCCCGCATTTTCTTTATACCGTCGTTGATTTGGTACTCCCCACCATGCATGATATTTTCTTCAATGACTTTTTCAAGTTGCGTTTTAAGCTTGGCCACATCCTTGAAATAATAAATGCCAATCACAGCCAAATCAGACACAAAGTCTTTAGGTTTTTCAACCAGCTCGGTGATATCACCGTTGTCATTTAAATTGACTACCCCAAAAGCTTCAGGGTTTTCAACTTTCTTCACCCACATCACTGCATCTGCCTCTTTATTCAATTTGAAGTCTGCTTTAAACAAGGTATCCGCGTAAGCGATAACGGCAGGACCTTGCAAAGACTCTTTAGCACACATAATGGCATGTCCGGTACCCAAAGGTTTGTCCTGGTAATAAATTGAAGCTTTGGCATTGAGATCTTTTGCTATCATTTTCAGCTTAGATTCTATTTCAACACCAAAATCCTCAGAAATGATGAAGGCAATCTCATCGATCTCTTCTTCCAGAACCTCAGCAATATCTTCAACTAAACGTTGAACGATGGGCTTGCCAGCAATAGGAATAAGTGGTTTGGGTATGGTAAGCGTATGTGGTCTTAGTCTTGAGCCTCTTCCGGCCATGGGAACTATTATTTTCATAAAAAATGTTTTAATTAATGTCCTGTACTCCCGAATCCGCCTTCTCCTCTGTCGGTTTCAGAAAGTGAATCTACAACTTGAAAATCGGCTTGCTCGTGTTTGGCAAACACGAGTTGAGCGATACGGTCGCCAGGATTTATACTGAATTTGTCTTTGGATAAATTGATGAGAATAACTCCAACTTCGCCTCTGTAATCTGCATCTATAGTACCAGGAGAGTTAAGTACTGTAATTCCCTTTTTGAGCGCCAAGCCACTTCTGGGACGCACTTGCGCTTCTACTCCAGCAGGTAGTTCCAGAAACAAGCCTGTTTTGACCAGGCAGCGCTCCAGACTTTCTAAATGAATAGGTTCCTCTATTTGTGCCTTAAGATCTACACCTGCAGATTGTGAAGTTTCATACTGCGGCAAATCGAATGCTGAACGGTTGATGATATTTACTTTCATAACTTAATTGCTTTTTATAAGCCTGTAGAGTTCTTTTTTTTCGTTAAAAAACACACCACTGCAGAATAGTAGGATAAGTGATATGCCTACAACGTAATTTTCTCTAAAGTAGTAAAACGAAATTAGAGAAAATAGAATGGAAACAAGGAGGTAAATTAACATTTTACCATATTTATAGGGAATGGCATAGTGTTTTTGACCTATGAAATAAGAAATCAACATCATGCTCCCGTAAGCGGTAAGCGTTGCGATAGCTGAGCCCACATAGCCAATTACAGGAATTAACCAGATATTGATACCAATAGTAAAAACAGCACCAATAGATGAAATATAAGCACCATAATGAGTTTTGTCCGTGACTTTGTACCATACGGAAAGGTTGTGATAGATGCCTAAAAATAAATTGGCCAGTAAAATAATTGGGACAATTTTCATAGCCTCCCAGTAACTTTCATCCTGGATTAAAAGCACTTTGAATAGATCTGCAAAAACAATTACAAAAAGTAAGATAACAGTTCCTATAATCACAAAGTATTTGGTAATCATAGCGTAAGCATGTTTTGGATTCTCACTTGAGGCATGGCTAAAAAAGAAAGGTTCTATACCCAGCCTAAAGGCCGTCGCAAAAAGCGTCATAAACATCCCTAGTTTATAACAGGCGGAGTAGATCCCAATTTGTTCTTTAGCTATAGCTTCTGGTAACATTCGTTCTAAAAATAAACGATCCACCACTTCGTTGATGGAAAAAGCAACACCTGCCACCAAAACAGGGAGCGCATACTTCATCATAGACCTCCAAAGGCTCCAGTCAAATTGAAATTGAATACGAGAATAAAATGGAAAAAGCAGTAAAAGTGTGAGTCCGCTAGCGATTATGAGAGAAATAAAGATATAGCTTACTTCAAAATTTGAAACATAAATTGAGTCGAAAAACGTACTAGATTCTGCTAGGTCTTTCAAAAACAAAAGGAAAAACACGTTCAACCCTAGATTAACTGCAACATTAATCGTTTTGATCGCTGCAAATTTGACGGGTTTGCTGTTGGCCCTCAGCCAAGCAAAGGGAATGATGGCAAGCGCATCTAAAGCCAGAATCCAAATGATTAATTGTAGATTTTGTGAGCTTATTCTAGTGAACTCTTCTATTGCAGAAATAGACAAATAGGCTAAGATTACGAAGCCTATGGTCGTAGCAATAATGGACCATGTAGAGGTAAATACCACTTGCGATTTATCTTCTTCTTTATTGTAGAACCTAAAAAAGGCCGTTTCCATCCCGTAAGCCAGAATCACATTGAAGATCACGAAATATGAAAAGATAATCGAGTAATCTCCAAAAGAGGTATTCTCCAAAATACCGGTATAAAGCGGGACCAAAATCACCGAAAGCATTCTGGGAATAACCGTTGCAACACCGTAGATAAAGGTATTTTGAAAAAGCTTTCTATAGA
>CAZOAD010000013.1:21293-55191 GCA_964577705.1 uncultured Mesohalobacter sp. | reverse complement strand
ACTACAACTCTTTTCAATAACCAACCAAACTTTTTAAAAGGTTTTTTGGAGGATTGTATAACTTATTAGGTAACAACTTAGAATTCTTGAATTTAGATTCAAAATTTATTTTTATTACTATTAAAAAAATTGAATTTTACTATGCATGCATAGTAAAATTACTTACATTTGTATCAATGATTGATATATGAAAGAAAAAACTATAGATTACGTTTTAAGGTCCACTTGGATTGCTGTAGCTAAGATGTATAATGAAGAGGCTAATAAAAAAGGAAGTAGTATGGCAACAGGTTTTGCCCTGTTGAGCATAGATCCAGAAAAAGGTACACCTTCGACAGCTCTAGGTCCTAAAATGGGAGTTGAATCTACCAGTTTATCAAGAACACTTAAGACGATGGAAGAAAAAGGTCTCATAAAAAGAGAGAAAAATCCGAATGACGGCAGAAGTGTATTGATTCACCTTACAGATTTCGGTGTCGAAATGAGGAAATTTTCAAAATATGTAGTTCTCTCATTTGATGAAGCAGTTAAAGAGAACATATCAAAAGAAGATTTAGAAATATTTCTTAAAGTAACAGATCAAATAAATAGGCTTATTTCAGAAAAAATGATATTTAAAAAAGAACAACCTAAAATTCAATAAGTAGTATGAAAAGAAGAATCAAAAAAGTTGCAGTAGTTGGTTCAGGTATTATGGGAAGTGGCATTGCTTGCCATTTTGCTAATATAGGTGTAGAAGTATTGCTTCTAGATATAGTACCAAGAGAACTTACTGATGCTGAAGAAAAACAAGGTAAAACTTTAAAAGATACTTCAGTACGCAATAGAATTGTAAATGAAGCCCTACAGGCATCATTGAAATCCAACCCCTCTCCTATTTACCATAAAGATTTCGCCAAAAGAATCCAAACAGGAAATCTGGAAGATGACATTTCTAAAGTGAAAGATGTAGATTGGATTATTGAGGTTGTTGTAGAAAGACTTGATATCAAAAAACAAGTTTTTGAAAACTTAGAAAAATACAGAACTCCAGGCACCTTGATTTCATCTAATACTTCAGGTATTCCCATCAAATTTATGAATGAAGGAAGGTCTGATGATTTCAAAAAGCACTTCTGTGGAACTCATTTCTTCAATCCTCCACGCTACCTTAAGTTATTAGAAATTATTCCAGGTCCGGATACTTCAAGCGAGGTTTTAGAATTCCTAAATGAATATGGAGAAAAGTTTTTAGGAAAAACTACAGTCGTTGCTAAAGATACACCCGCATTTATAGGTAACAGAATCGGTATTTTCAGCATAATGAGTTTATTCCACATGGTAAAAGATATGGATATGACCATTGAAGAAGTCGATAAACTTACAGGTCCCGTAATAGGCAGACCAAAATCTGCGACTTTCAGAACGGTAGATGTTGTTGGATTAGACACTTTAGTTCATGTGGCCAACGGTCTTTATGATAATGTTCCTAAGGATGAACGTCATGAATTGTTCAAATTACCCGACTTCATCGAGCATATGATGGAGAAAAAATGGCTTGGAAGCAAGTCAGGTCAAGGATTTTACAAGAAAGTGAGAAATGATGATGGGTCTAGCGATATCAAATCTCTTGATTTAAATAGTTTAGAGTACAGAGATAGAAAATCTGCGAAATTTGATACACTGGAGAAAACAAAATCTATTGATGTTGTGGCTGAAAGATTTCCTGTCCTTGTAGATGGAAAAGATAAAGCAGGTGAGTTTTATAGAAAAAACTTTGCCGCTTTGTTTGCTTACGTACAAAATAGAATACCTGAAATTACAGATGCTCTCTATAAAATAGATGACGCCATGAAAGCAGGATTTGGATGGCAGCATGGTCCATTCCAAATTTGGGATGCTATTGGACTTGAAAAAGGTATCCAATTGATGAAAGACGAAGGTTTTGAAATTGCAGATTGGGTTAAATCACTTTCAGAATCGAAGGATAAGTCTTTTTATCATGTCAAATCTGGGAAAACCTATTTCTATGATATTGATAAAAAAGAACATGCCAAAATACCTGGACAGGATGCCTTTATCATTCTAGATAACATTAGAGAAAGTCACGAAGTCTTTAGTAATAAAGATTTAGTTGCAGAAGATCTTGGTGATGGCATTTTGAACATTGAATTTCGAAGTAAAATGAATTCCATTGGTGGAGATGTTTTAAACGGAATCAATGCAGCCATGGACATTGCAGAAAGAGAATATGACGGTGTAGTCATTTCTAATACAGGTGACAACTTTTCTGTAGGTGCAAATATTGGAATGATTTTCATGTTTGCTGTGGAACAAGAGTATGAAGAATTAAATGCTGCAATAAAATATTTCCAGGATACCATGATGAGAATGCGCTACTCCTCTATTCCAACGGTAGCCGCTCCACATCAAATGGCACTTGGAGGTGGATGTGAACTTTCTATGCATGCCGATAAAGTTGTAGCTCATGCTGAAACCTATATAGGTTTGGTTGAATTTGGCGTAGGTGTTATCCCTGGTGGTGGTGGATCCAAAGAAATGACCAGAAGAGCAGCTATGACCTTTCAAAAAGATGATGTTGAACTGAATAGATTGAGAGAGAATTTCTTGACTATAGGTATGGCCAAAGTCGCTAAATCTGCTCATGAAGCTTTTGATCTTAATATTTTCGAACGAGGAAAAGATATGGTTGTAGTAAGTCGCGACAGACAACTTGCCGTTGCTAAAGAGCAAGCCAGATTGATGGCTCAAAACGGTTACACACAACCAGTAAAAACTAATGATATAAAGGTGTTAGGTAGACAAGCTTTAGGTGCCTTCTTAGTAGGTACAGATCAAATGAAAGCTGGTAAATACATCAGTGAACACGATCAAAAAATAGCCAATAAACTTGCCTACGTTATGTCCGGTGGCGATTTATCTGAAGCTAATTACGTATCGGAGCAATACCTTTTGGATCTAGAACGTGAAGCTTTCCTATCGCTTTGTGGTGAAAGAAAAACACTGGAACGCTTACAACACATGATTAAGAAAGGTAAACCGTTGAGAAATTAAGATTCAATATCGTAAGATTTAGAATTAAATAAAATTTGATAATATGAAAACAGCATATATAGTAAAAGGATATAGAACCGCAGTAGGAAAGGCTCCTAAGGGTGTGTTTCGCTTCAAAAGACCAGATGATCTGGCTGCCGAGACTATCGAGTACATGATGAAACAATTACCAGACTTTGATAAATCCAGAATTGATGATGTCATTGTTGGTAATGCGATGCCAGAAGCAGAACAAGGTTTAAACATGGGGAGATTGGTTTCTCTTATGGGGCTAAAATCTGAAGAAGTCCCTGGTGTAACCGTCAATAGGTACTGTGCTTCAGGAATTGAAACGATCGCCATGGCCTCTGCCAAAATTCAGAGTGGGATGGCTCATTGTATCATCGCTGGTGGTGCAGAAAGCATGAGTTATATACCAATGGGAGGTTATAAGCCAGTTCCAAACTATGAAACTGCTAAAGCAGGTAATGAGAGTTATTATTGGGGAATGGGCCTTACTGCGGAAGCTGTAGCAGAGAAATATAAAATCAATGCCAAAGATCAAAATGAATTTGCCTATCATTCTCATCAGAAAGCCATAAAAGCACAACAGGAAAACCGGTTTAAAGATCAGATTGTCCCTATTGAAGTAGAAGATATTTTTGTGGATTCAAAAGGAAAAAAACAATCTAAAACTTACACAGTAGATCAAGACCAGGGACCACGAGCGGACACTTCTGAAGAAGTCTTGAATAAACTAAGACCAGTATTTGCTGATGGTGGAAGCGTAACTGCTGGTAACTCCTCCCAGATGAGTGACGGAGCAGCTTTTGTAATGGTGATGAGTGAAGAAATGGTTAAGGAATTAAACTTAGAGCCAGTTGCCAGATTGGTGTCTTACGCCACAGTTGGTGTTGAACCACGAATTATGGGAATTGGCCCTGTGAAAGCTATTCCGAAAGCTTTAGATCAAGCCAATCTTAAATTAAAAGATATTGAGCTTATAGAGCTTAATGAAGCCTTTGCTTCTCAATCTTTAGCTGTCGCTAGAGAATTGGATATCAACCAAGACATTTTAAATGTGAACGGTGGAGCCATTGCACTGGGTCATCCTCTAGGTTGTACCGGGGCTAAACTATCTGTTCAAATTTTTGATGAAATGAAAAAAAGACAATTAAAAAATAAATATTCCATGGTTACCATGTGTGTTGGAACCGGACAAGGTGCTGCTGGAATTTATGAAGTATATTAACTAAAAAAGAAAAACATGGAAACTAAAGAAAAAGTAGCTGAAATGATCCGCGGTGGTCAATTCATTGTAAAAGAAACTAAAGCTGAAGATATCTTCACTCCTGAGGATTTTTCTGATGAGCAAAAAATGATGAGAGACTCTGTAAAGGAGTTTGTAGACAGAGAAATTTGGCCTAAAAAAGAAGAATTCGAGAAAAAGAATTACGACCTCACTGAAGAAGTGATGCGTAAGGCAGGTGAACTTGGATTTTTAGGTGTTGCTGTTCCGGAAGAATATGACGGGCTCGGAATGGATTTCGTATCCACAATGCTAGTCTGTGATTATATTTCTGGTGCAACTGGATCTATAGCCACTGCTTTTGGTGCACATACAGGAATTGGTACTTTACCAATTACATTATACGGAACTGAAGAACAAAAGAAAAAATACATTCCAAAACTAGCCACTGGTGAGTGGTTCGGCGCTTACTGTCTGACTGAGCCTGGTGCTGGATCTGATGCTAATTCAGGAAAAACCAAAGCTGTTTTGTCTGAAGATGGATCGCATTATAAGATTACAGGACAGAAAATGTGGATCTCAAATGCAGGATTCTGCGATTTATTTATCGTATTCGCACGAATAGAGGATGATAAAAACATCACTGGTTTCATAGTAGAAAAGGATTTAGAGAATGGTATTTCAATGGGTGATGAAGAGAAAAAACTAGGAATACACTCCTCTTCTACTCGACAAGTCTTTTTTAATGAAACTAAAGTTCCTGTTGAAAATTTATTAGGAGAACGTAATGGAGGTTTTAAAATCGCTATGAATGCTCTTAATGTTGGTAGAATTAAATTAGCTGCTGCTTGTTTAGATGCCCAACGTCGAGTTTTAGGTTCTGCTGTAAGTTATGCTAATGATAGGGTTCAATTTGATACACCTATTTCTAAATTTGGTGCTATACGTTCCAAATTAGCAGACATGGCAACCTCTATTTACACAGATGAAGCTGCTTGTTACAGAGCTTCAAAAAACATTGAGGACAGAATCAATTTGAGAAGAGAAAACGGTAGCTCACACCAGGAGGCAGAGCTTAAAGGTGTGGAAGAGTTCGCTATTGAATGTTCAATTCTTAAAGTAGCTGTTTCTGAAGATATTCAAAAATGTTCAGATGAAGGTATTCAAATTTATGGAGGTATGGGATTCTCTGCAGATGCTCCTATGGAATCAGCCTGGAGAGATGCCAGAATATCAAGAATTTATGAAGGAACCAACGAGATCAATAGAATGCTTGCAGTAGGAATGCTTGTCAAAAAAGCTATGAAAGGGCATGTAGACTTATTAGGTCCAGCCAAGGCTGTAGCAGATGAATTGACTGGTATTCCTTCATTTGATACACCAGATTATACAGAACTTCTTGCTGAAGAAAAAGCCATGCTAAAGAAGCTTAAAAAAGTCTTTTTGATGGTAGCAGGTAGTGCTGCTCAGAAATATGGTGAAGAGTTGGACCAACATCAGCAACTACTTTTAGCCTCTGCAGATATCTTAATTGAAACTTATATGGCTGAATCTGCTATTCTTAGGGTAGAAAAGAACGCTAAAAGGTACGGAGAAGACTCTCAGAAAGTCCAAATGGCTATGGCTAAATTGAGGCTATACAAAGCCGTTGATAAAATCAATGAAAAAGCAAAAGAGGGTATTATTTCTTTTGCTGAAGGGGATGAGCAGAAAATGATGTTGATGGGATTAAAACGTTATACCAAATACGAAAACTATCCAAACATTGTTGAGCTTAGAAACACAATTGCAGATAAGATTGTTGAAGACAATAAATATGCAGTGTAATACTTCTCAATTTATTAAATTTAACCCACCTTATGGTGGGTTTTTTTTAACTTAAAAATCAATTGAATGAAATTAATTTACTTTCTTATCCTAATGCTAATCAATTATAGTGTCTTACACTCTCAGCAACTCAATGGAGCCTGGGAAAAAGTCACAAAGAACTCTAGTGATCAAAAAACGGTAAAACTCTATAGTGATGCTTACTTTACAAGCTCTACTTTTCTGGAATCCACTGGGGAATTTATTTCTGCAACTGGAGGAACATATACTCTATCAAACTCAGATTATATTGAAAATTATGAGATCGGTTCTGAATCTAGAGCTATCACGGGAACTTATCTAAATTTTGATTATAGAGTCAAAAATGACACCTTAACCTTAAGCGATAAAAATTCAAGAAATGAAGAGGTTTGGGTTAGGATTGATAAGGCTGAAGGTGAAAATGTGACCTGTTGGAAAATTCATCAAGCCTTTAGAGACTCCAAATGGCTTACCATTGAAGATAAGCCTAGAAAAACATTAAAAATGCTCACAGATAATTACTATCAGATTTTAGCATTGAACAGCCAAACAGGAGAATTTTTTGGTTCTAGTGGTGGAAAATGGACTGACAATGAAAATAAACATAATGAAATCATTCAGTTTTTTTCAAAGAATCCTTCAATGGTTGGAGACACACTCTCATTTAAAAAAGAAATTTCTGATGAGATTTGGAATCATAATGGAAAAAGTTCTGAAGGAGAGTATATTCAAGAGCGCTGGAAGAAGTTTAAATAAAAAGAGCTCTTAAAATGAAGAGCTCTTTTTATATTATAGTAGATTAATAACTGACGTAGTCTATAATTTCCAGACCATAACCTATCATTCCTACCCTCTTTTTCTGTTGAGAATTAGACATTAATTTTATCTTGTGGACACCTAAGTCGTGCAGAATTTGTGCCCCAATTCCAAAATCTTTTTCATCCATAACTACACGTGGAGCTTTTGCAATCCCATTCTCGTTCTGATTCTGTTTTAACTCTTTCAACCTTGAAATCAAATTAAATCCTTGTATATCTTGATTGATAAACACAATAGCACCCTTGCCTTCAGTATTTACATGCTTAAACATGCTGTCCAATTTTTGGTCGGCGTTATTGGTTAAGGTACCTAAAATATCGCTATTGACTAGAGTGGAATTCATCCTGACTAAAACAGGCTCATCTGTTTTCCAGGTTCCTTTAGTTAATGCCAGATGCACTTGATCGTTTGTCGTTTGATGATATGCTCTTAGTCTAAATTTACCAAACCTTGTATTAAGCTCAAAGTCTTCCGACTTTTCTATTAAAGAGTCGTGTTGCATTCTGTAGGCCACCAAATCTTCGATGGATACCAATTTCAAATCATGTTCCCTAGCGACTTCCACAAGTTGAGGAAGTCTTGCCATACTCCCATCTTCATTCATAATTTCACAAATAACACCAGCTGGCTTAAGGCCTGCAAGTCTTGCAAAATCTATAGAAGCTTCAGTATGACCTGTTCTTCGCAATACACCGCCTTCTTTAGCGATGAGTGGAAATATGTGTCCTGGTCTGTTTAGGTCATGTGGTCTTGTCTCTTCGTCGCAAAGCGCCTGCACAGTTTTTGCCCTGTCGGAAGCAGAAATTCCAGTAGTCACTCCTTTTCCTCTAAGATCCACTGAAACTGTAAAGGCAGTCTCCATCGGGTCTGTATTGTTACCCACCATAGAAGTAAGATTCAACTCTTTACACCTCCCTTCAGTGAGCGGAGAGCAGATAAGTCCTCTACCGTACTTAGCCATAAAGTTGATCATTTCGGGTGTGACTTTGTCTGCTGCTGCTAAGAAATCTCCCTCATTTTCTCTATCTTCATCATCAACGACAATAATCACTTTTCCAGCTCTTACATCATCAATAGCTTCTTGTATAGAGTCTAATTTAATCTTTCCTTCTGTCATTACTTTTGATTTCTGATATTAAATACGTTTGCTTTAATTTTCTTAACTAATTTTTCTATAGGAACTGCTATAAAGTCTAAATTCACAAATCCCTGATCTGTAGTTGCCCTGTAAGTCAAATAAATACTTAAAGGAAATAATATTATCGTAGAAAGCCAGGACCCTAAGAATGGTGGCAGACTCCCTCCTTCAGCACTATTGGAAGCAAATAATCCAATGAAGTGGTAGGTAAGGAATACGACAATAGCTACAACCATAGGTAGTCCCAAACCTCCTTTTCTAATGATAGCGCCAAGTGGTGCTCCAACAAAAAACAAAATAACACAGGCAAATGGCAAAGCATACTTACTGTGCATAGACATCTCAATTTTATTTAATAAAATCTGCTTTTGTTTAAACTGATTTTTTTTTGAACTTATTTGAGGTACAATACTATTGACTGAATTAGTAGCTACATTGAATAACTGAGCTCTCTGTCTGTAAGGATACTCCCAAAACAGACTATCAATCGATAAATTAGCCAATAAATCATACGTCTTTTCATTTTCTAAGGTATCTGTTGTGTCTTCCCGACTTACTCTGTCTGAGATACTTTGATTAATTTTTCTTGAGTCACTTTCATCAGCTTCTACCCCTGCACTATTTAGTGAACGTTGTAAGCCACTTCTTTGCTTGATAATTTTATCATAACTATCTACACTTCGATTATAATCATTCGAAAATGAATCCAATTGAATTCTAAGTTCACTTGTATTCAACATCTTGTAAGGATGTTTTAAACTTTCATCTTCAAGATCCACATCATTAAATGATGATAAATCTATATTGAGAACATACTTTTCAAATGCTGATTTAACAAAAGGAGATTTCAATTTTTGCTGATAGGTTTTGGTAGGCACTTCATCGTAATAGTTACCATCAAATAGAACAAGTGATAAAACGTTAGAATTAACACCAGATTCCAAAATTCCCTTATCTGCTTTAATGACCGTATAATTCCCTACTCTACCTTCAGACTTTTTATGGATGATCACATCATCCAAATTTTGACCGTTAGGGCCACTTTTTTTACTCACTTTTATGTTGATATTACCCAAGTCATTGAAGGCCCCTTCTACAATCGCCATAGAGGGCTTCACCTGAGCAATGTTTTTCCGCATGTTCAAAACTTTGCCTTCTGCATAAGGAATTACTGTATTGGCAAAGTAAAATGTGACTACACCTAATAGTAAAATAAAAACAATGAGACTGCGCATAGCCCTTTGCAACGAGATTCCAGCAGATTTCATTGCTGCGAATTCATACTGCTCGGCAAAACTTCCAAAAGTCATTATGGATGCCAACAAAATCGTCAATGGTAAAACCATCGGGATAAGGTTGGGCAAAAGGAATAGCAAAAATTTTGAAATGATTTCTAAATCTATATCTTTCCCGGCAAATTCTTCAATAAATCTCCAAACAGACTGAAGAATAAAAATGAACATTAAAATTGTAAAAACAGCAAGAAATGTTTTTACAAAGGAGGTTAAAATATAGCGATCTAAAGTTTTCAATACTAGTGTTTAATCTAATTCATTGATGTAATAATCTGCGTATTTCGATCTTTGAAATTGAAAATGTGTTGCAGATAAAGGCTCATTAGTTTTAAACTTAGTTACTCTAAATTCTATTCGAGTATTATCTGGTTGTATTTGAATCAGATTGAAAATGTGCTTGGTCTGTTTATCTATACCCAGTAGAATTTGTTTCATTTCATTGTTAGAATCCATTGGAATGAGTTCAACATATTGAATTTTTCTACCTTTTACATCCTGTAACACGTCCATTTTAAAACGATAGCCATCTTGATAAAACGTAAGCATTTTGGAAGGTGTTATTTGGTCGGTGTCTGCTTCATCATAAGCTGAAATGGTCACTTCATCATCTTCTGGTACAATGGTATAGATTTTTTTTCCGTCAAATATTTGAGTTGTACCCATCAGATTTAGCACGTACTTTTCATCTTTGATACTTACATCTCCCCTGGTTTCTTGTTTGATGTTTTGTTCTTTATTTTCAAGGGTGTAAGAAAAGTCTATTACAAAATTGTCGTAAGATTCTACCTTATCAAGAACCTCTTTAACTAAGGCTTTAGCTTCGCTATCATTTTGTGCAAAAGCTACATTAGATATTAATAAAATGAATAAAAGTGAAGTAAGTGTATTTATGGTTTTCATGAACTATGGATTATGAGTTTTGTTCGTTTTTGAGTAATTCTTCTAGTGCGATAAGGTCTTGAACAAGAACTTGCCTTGCTTTACTCCCTTCAAAAGGTCCTACAATTCCAGCGGCTTCAAGTTGATCTATAATTCGACCAGCTCTGTTATAACCCAGCTTTAATTTTCTTTGCAGTAAGGAAGCAGAACCTTGTTGGGCTGTAATAATGACCTCTGCCGCATCTTTGAATAATTTATCTCTATCTTCAATATCATTATCAACACTTATGCCAGAGTCTTCCCCAGAATACTCTGGTAAAAGGTGCGCATCTGCGTAAGCTTTTTGCGATCCAATAAAATCTGTGATTCTCTCAACTTCAGGGGTATCTACAAATGCACATTGTAAACGAATTAAATCATTTCCCTGAGTAAACAACATATCCCCACGGCCAATCAATTGGTCTGCTCCACCTGCATCTAGTATTGTTCTAGAATCAATCTTTGAAGTTACTCTAAAAGCAATTCTCGCTGGAAAGTTAGCTTTAATCATACCCGTGATCACATTTACAGAGGGTCTCTGCGTTGCAATAATTAAATGTATACCAATTGCTCTTGCAAGTTGGGCAAGTCTGGCAATTGGTGTCTCTACCTCTTTACCAGCTGTCATTATTAAATCTGCAAATTCATCAACAACAAGAATGATATAAGGCAAGAACTTGTGCCCATTCTCGGGATTGAGTTTTCTAGCTTTAAACTTTGCATTGTATTCTTTGATGTTTCTTACCATTGCATCCTTCAGCAAATCGTATCGATTGTCCATTTCAATGCAAAGCGAATTCAATGTGTTAATCACCTTGGTATTATCTGTAATGATAGCTTCATCAGTATCTGGGAGCTTCGCCAGGTAGTGCCTTTCAATTTTGTTGAATAGGGTTAATTCTACTTTTTTAGGATCCACCAAAACAAATTTGACTTCTGCAGGATGTTTTTGATACAGTAATGAAGTGAGTATGACATTAAGTCCTACAGATTTACCTTGCCCAGTAGCACCAGCCATCAACAAGTGAGGCATTTTGGCTAAATCTACAGTGTAAGTTTCATTGGAGATGGTTTTACCCATCGCAATAGGCAGCTCCATTTCTGCATTCTGAAATTTGTTTGATGCCACAACAGACCTCATCGGAACTACAGAAGGGTTTTGATTTGGCACTTCAATACCAATGGTTCCCTTACCTGGGATAGGAGCGATAATACGAATACCAAGGGCTGAAAGCGATAAAGCAATATCGTCTTCCAAATTTTTAATTTTTGAAATTCTTATACCAGCTTCCGGTACTATTTCATAGAGAGTAACGGTAGGTCCTACTGTAGCTTTTATCTGAGCAATTTCAATTTTGTAGTTCTTGAGTGTATCTACAATTTTATTCTTATTCTGCTCGAGTTCCTTTTGATCGATTGTGATCCCTCTACCAGAATTATAATCTTTTAGTAATTCTATGCTTGGAAATTGATAATTGGCCAATTCTAAAGTTGGATCAAATTCACCAAAATCTTCAACCAACTTTTTGCTGAGTTGATCGGATTCTTCCTCATCTTCAGCGGTCTCTACTTCCATAGCTACATCGTCTTCATCCTCAGATTTGATCACAATTTTTTCTTTTTCGGTAGGCTCCAAAGTAGACTTTTCACTAAAAGAATTTTCTATTTCAACATCTTTATCCTGATTATAATCCTCGCTGATTTCTGAATTTGAGGTTGAGCCTACTTCAATTTCTTTTTCAACATCTATTCCCTCTGAATTTGAGTTTCGATCAAATTTTACTTCAGAAACTTCTTCTCTCACATTTTGCCTGTGGTTAGAGAAAGATTTAGAAAGGGCATCTGGAGTTAAGTTTAATCTAGAAACTAGATAGATAATCAACATAAATATCAAAATAAGCACCACTCCTAGTTTACCGATATAAACTTGAAGGAAATCATTTATTTCGTAGCCAACTACCCCTCCTAAGATTGGGTTGGTAGTTACAAAAAATCCCAAGAATAATGAAAACCAAAGGATGAGATATGCACCCCAAAACCAAAGTGATCTCAATTTAAAGAGTTTCAAATTCAGAAATAGATAAATTCCTGTGATGAATAACATGGCCGGAAAACTAAGTATTGGAACACCAAATCCTTTATAAATAAGAGCATGGCTAATGTAAGCCCCAAATTTGCTAAGCCAATTATTTGCATGTCCTTCCCTATCCCAAACATTACCCATCATGGATTGATCTGCTTGCCAATTAAAAAAATAAGATATAAATGAAATAAATAGACCTATAGAAAACAAAATCAAAAAGCTACCAAAAATGATTTTGGTTCGTTTCGATGCTTTAAATTTGAAGCTTTTTTTAGGTTGCTTAGGTTTGGTCGTTTTGCTTCTTTTTGTTTTGGCCATAGAGTTATCGTAGTACGTCACAAAAATACAAATATTAACCGCTTAAACTAATCAAATTAAGGCTAGGAAATAAGGAATGTAAATTATCAAACCAACTACTAGTGCAAATAAGCCCGAGACTAATACTGCACCAGCTGCAATGTCTTTTATCTTACCTATATCTTTATCGTAATTAGGCTGAATGTAATCTGCAAGTTTTTCTATAGCAGAATTAAGTCCTTCTACGCTTAAAACTAAAGCGGTTATTCCTAGTTGAGCAAACCATTCTGAAGTGGATATATCAAAATAAAAACCTGCAATGACAAAAACAAAGGCAAATAACAATTGATACTTAAAACTATCTTCTTTCGAGATTAGATATAACAAGCCTCTCCAAGCAAAAACAAGAGATTTGATTCGTTCTTTAAGAGTCTTTAATCTAAGCATGAATAAAATTAGAATTGAAATTTACATTTTATTTTACAGCAAAAAAAAAGAAACTGCTTTCACAGTTTCTTTTTATAATTAAATTCAATTATAGTTATGATTTATCAATGGAACCTAACACGCGCTGAGCAAATGTGTTGGCTGCATCTTTTTCAGACATGCCATCTTTTACCATTTTATCCATCTCTATGGCTCCAGCTATATTTGTGATAAGTTCACCGACAACATCCATTTCTTCTTCTTTTACAGATCTATGTTCTGAAAAAGATTCTAAAACTTCGATAGCATGTTCAAGCTTTTGAACATCGTTGTTTTTTTGAAAATGTTTAATTATTGGTAACTTCATCTACTAATTCTTTTAAAGAGTCAAACTTATTGGTTTGAACTTGGTTTTTAAATTCTCCGTTTTTAAAAGTTGCAAATGTTGGAAGATTATCCACATTAGCCATTTTTCTAGATTCTGGATATTTTTCAGCATCTACAATAATGAAAGGAATATCTTCATTTTCACTTGCTAACTTTTTAAATTTAGGTTTCATCAACCTACAATTTCCACACCATGAAGCAGCATACTGTACTACTACCGTGTCGTTATTTTGAACTGACTCTGCTAAATTATCTTGTTCTAATTCTTGAAACATAAATTTTGTTTTTAAAATTAATTCAGTGTAAAACTGATTTGCTTAGTTGCTAGATAGGTAAGAAGAAACTCCTTCTCTATCTGCTTTCATGCTTTCTTTACCTTCTTCCCAGTTTGCAGGACACACTTCACCATGCTTTTGCACGTGTGTGTAGGCATCAATCATTCTTATAAATTCTTTTACATTTCTTCCTAATGGCATATGGTTAATGCTTTCCTGGAAGACTGTACCTTCTTCATCAATCAGGTAAGTGGCTCTGTAAGTTACATTGTCACCATCTACTGTTAGATGACCTTCTTCATCATCATAACGCTCATTGGTTATATCAAGAATACCGAGTCTGCTACTCAAATTTCTATTAGAATCTGCAAGGATAGGATAGGTTACACCTTCAATTCCTCCATTGTCTTTGGATGTATTTAACCATGCAAAATGAACTTCTGCAGTGTCACAAGATGCACCAATCACGATGGTATTTCTTTTTTCAAATTCTGGTAATGCTTCTTGAAAAGCATGCAATTCTGTAGGACATACATATGTAAAATCTTTTGGATACCAGAATAATACTATTTTCTTGTTTTCTTTTTTTGCTTTTTCCAAAACATTGATTTGAAAAGTATCACCCATTTCGTTCATGGCGTTTACTTTTAAATCTGGGAATTTTTTTCCTACTATTGACATATGATATAATTTTTAATTATTATTAATATCTGCAAAATTAATTTAAATCATAAGAGTAAAGAGTCTTATTTTAACATCTCTTCTTATACAATAATAAGCTCTATCTATAGTAACTAATAGTTAGTATAAGCTTTCTGAAAATGCCATCTGAAAGTCCCTTTTTAGGTCGTTTGTATCCTCTATTCCAACAGAAAATCTCACAAGGTTAGATTTTATTCCTTGAGATTTTCGCTCTTCTGGTGTGAGTAGAGAATGAGAAGTTTTTTCTGGAGATAAAACTGTGCTTTCTACTCCACCAAGACTCAAAACGTTTTTTATGAGTTTTAAAGCTTTAAAGAATTTTGAAATATCACACTTCTCATTTAAATCGAAAGATAGCATTCCTCCAAAACCAAGCATTTGAGACTTTGCCAACTCATGTTGTGGATGAGAATTTAAACCAGGATAATATACCTTGTCCACGTACTCAGAATTTTCTAAAAATTCTGCCATGACAAGAGCATTACTAGACTGTTGAGTGACTCTCAGGTTTAAAGTCTTCATGCTTCTTTCCAAAAGCCAGACTGTTTGGTCTGCTAGACTGCCGCCAAAGTTTTTTGCCTTAGAAAAGACTTTTTTCATGATCTCGTGAGTTGAAGCTACGGCCCCTGCAGTAATATCACTGTGCCCTCCAAGATATTTAGTTGCACTATGGATGACTATATCAACTCCATGCTCTATAGGTCTTTGATTTATTGGACTTGCAAAAGTGTTATCTGCCATTGTCAAGACCTTATTTTCTTTAGCAAACTGAGTTACAGAAGCTATATCTGTTATTTCTAACAAAGGATTAGAAGGCGTTTCTATATAGATTAATTTGGTTTCTGGTCTTAGGGTAGATTTCAAATGGGACCTGTTGTTGACGTCTATAAAATCATAATCAATACCATATTGCTTACATTCTTCGATAATAAAATTACGAGTACCCCCGTATATTTGATCTTGAAGTATCACATGATCTCCAGATTTTAGAATACTAAGCATTGCAGTGGTAATAGCAGCCATTCCACTGCCAAAAATTAAGGCTGACTCTGCCAGTTCCAATTCTGCAATTTTCTCTGATAATTTATGTTGATTTGGACTGTTGAAGTATCTCGGATAAATAGAGGTTTCCAAACCATCATATTGATACGCTGTTGATAAATACATTGGAGACACTGCTCCTCCGTATACCTCATCCTCTACTTCACCCGAATGTACACATATTGTATTAAGTCCTTTTTGCATTTTCTTTTTTTCCAAATTTAATTTTTTAATAGCAACTTCTTGTTTTTGAAGTCTAAATTTTTAGATCATCAAATTTTTATCTAATTTCAGAAGATCTAAATTGATAGTTATGAAATATTTCAAATTTACTGAAGCCTCTGATCTAAAACAGCTTATTGATTACGACACTAAAGGAGAAAAATTTGGAGAAAGAGTGGTTTGTATTTCAAAGCTCATTCAATTGGAATCTACAGATGCAGACTACGTTTTATTTGGACTTCCAAGTCTTTTGTCTACCAAAGAAGGTCTTGAAATAGAACTATCTGATATGTTTCAATCTGTACTTGAACCTTTGTTGAATATTCAAAACAATCAGTACAACCGTGGAGAAAATTTAGTTATCCTGGGCCAATTTGATTTACAACGAATTATGAAGGACTTAGATGAATATGATTCAAAATCAGAAAAAATTATAAAATTCAATGGGATATTAAAAGACACGATTTCAAAAATCATTGAGGTTGTATATGATACTGGAAAAATTCCAATAGCAATCGGAGGTCATCCTAGTGATACATTAAACATTGTAAAAGCACTAAGTGAGGTTCATAACTCCAGCATAAACCTTCTTGACCTTTCTACAAAAGTAAATCTTCAAATTGAAGAAAACGAGATTCAAAATCATGAAAACAATAGCTGGCTTGAATCCCTCAAATTAAACAAATACGCGGTTTTTGGACTTAATAAAAATTATGCTTCCCAAAAAGAAATCGAAGTGATGAACTTTTCAAAAAAACTGAATTTTCATTTTTTTGAAGACTGTTTGCACCTGACAACTCTAGACAAATGTGTAAAATTTAAAAATGCAGTAGACTTCCACAATGGTGAATTAGGATTCAGGTTAGATTTGAATTCAGTTTTAGGGATGTGTTCAAAATGTGAGTCTTCTTCGGGTTTTAGTATGAGAGATATTAGAACGTTCATCAAGATGATACGGAAAGAAAATGTCCAGTTCTTTCATATTTGTGGGCTTGATTTCAGTAAAAAAGCAAGTATTAGCAATACGCTAAGTTATCTGGTCTCTGATTTTATACGTAAAGAGGATTAGTTATTGAAGATCTATATTGAGACCAAAAAAACTTGAGCTGGCAGCTCTATTAAATTGTGCATAAGAGTAACTAAACCTCAACTTATTGAATCTGATGCTCACGCCACCTGTAAGTCCAGAGAAAGCTCGCTGATCTTGGATTCTTAACTCCTCACCTCTTCTAAAATTATATCCTAATTGAACACTAAACCCGCCATCTGGAAAGAGTTCTGCTCCTAAAATAGTATGTCTTAAAGCATTATTGATAAAACTTGGGTCGTCTGGAGTAACATTTCCTCCTAAATCTTCTTGGTCTCTTGCCGTATTTCTAAAAGCAATATCCCATTCCTGCATATTTTCCAAAGTAATATGC
Organism: uncultured Mesohalobacter sp.; assembly: GCA_964577705.1. GTDB lineage: Bacteria > Bacteroidota > Bacteroidia > Flavobacteriales > Flavobacteriaceae > Psychroflexus. Next base: position 38,037 of record CAZOAD010000013.1, on the reverse strand, counting down.
CAACGGATGGGAGCTTTTTTAAGCTTTTGAGAAATTCCCAATATCACTTCAAGCGGCATAGATTCTCTTACCTCGTTAAAAGCTTTAAACTGAGTTCCTATATTTCGAACTACTCCTGAAATGACCAGGTCCCATTCTGAATAAATATAACTTACACCAAGGTCCAATGCACCTGCGAAAGATGTGTATTGTTCCAGCTTGGAAGAGACCAATTTAATATTGGCTCCACCATAGAAATCTGTCCTGCCTATTCGTCTGGCATACCCAAAAGATAAGGCAGCCTCTTGACCACCAAATTCTGCGGTAGAATTTCCAGACTCATCAAACCCATCAAAATTTCCATAATCAATATAAGTGACACCAGCTTGAATTACTTGGGTTCTTCTTCCAACATCATAAGCGTAGGAGGCCGTTCCATAATTGACATCTGCAAAATAATTCATGTAGTTGGCAGACATTTGATTGTGCATATCAAAATTAATCAAAGCAGGATTTGCCAAAGCATTGGCTGGATCTGCAGAATATGAAGTCACATTCTTGCCACCTAATGCGGAGATTTTCGGAGAAACAGGTAAATTTAAAAACTGATAGGCATTTTGACCACCAATCTGGGCAAAACCAGAACCAGCAATACCTAAAAATGTGATTAAAAGAAATAAACTATGTTTCATGAAACGTCTAAAGCACCTTGTTTGAAAACGCTTTGCAATGTAATTTATTTTGAATTACCTCATCAATAAAAAACCAGATGAATTGCTCATCTGGTTAAGATTAAATTGATAGTCTATAACTCTTATAAGGTCTTAGCATCTTTTACCTTTTGTTTGGTCAATGCCAGTTCTAACACCTCATGCATTTCACTCACATAATTTATAGTAAGCCCTTTCAGATATTCTTCTTTGATTTCTTCAATGTCTTTTTTGTTGTCTTCACAGAGAATAATCTCTTTAATTTTTGCACGCTTAGCTGCAAGAATTTTTTCCTTAATTCCCCCTACAGGTAGCACCTTACCTCTTAGTGTGATCTCACCAGTCATAGCAAGATTCTTCTTCACCTTACGTTGTGTGAATAAGGATACCAAAGAAGTTAACATAGTAATACCAGCACTAGGTCCATCTTTTGGCGTTGCGCCTTCTGGAACATGAATATGAACATTGTAATTGGTAAATATTTCAGGATCGAGTTTGAACTTTTCAGCATTGGATTTTATGTATTCCATAGCTATAGTTGCAGACTCTTTCATCACTTTGCCCAAATTACCAGTAATGCTCATATTTCCTTTGCCTTTGGAAAGAATAGATTCTATATATAATATTTCTCCCCCTACACTCGTCCAAGCCAAACCTGTTACAACACCAGCAACTTCATTATTTTCATAAGAATTTCTAGGTCGTGATGGCCCTAATATTTTTTCGACCTGTTCACTGCTCACTTTCACATCGTAGTCTTCTTCCATAGCAATGTTTTTTGCAATGTTTCTAACTACTTTGGCAATCTGTTTTTCAAGATTACGAACACCGGACTCTCTTGTATAACCATCGATTATTTTTTCTAATTGTGGCTTACCCAGCTTGATGTCTTCCTTTTTAATTCCGTGTTCTCTTATTTGTTTAGGAAGAAGATGGCGTTTTGCTATTTCAATTTTCTCTTCGACAGTATAACCATTCACGTTAATGATTTCCATTCTGTCTCTCAAGGCTGGATGAATGCTTGACAAATTATTAGACGTTGCCACAAACATTACTTTAGAAAGGTCATAACCAACTTCTAAAAAGTTATCGTGGAAATCGTCATTTTGCTCAGGGTCCAACACTTCTAGCAAAGCTGAAGAAGGATCACCCTGATGGCTGTTTCCTAGTTTGTCGATTTCATCCAAAACAAAAACAGGGTTATTGGTTCCTGCTTTTTTCAAACTCTGAACGATTCTACCTGGCATCGCTCCTATGTAAGTTTTTCTGTGACCGCGAATCTCCGCTTCGTCACGTAATCCACCTAAAGAAATTCTAGCATACTGTCTACCTAAAGCTTCAGCTATAGATTTACCCAGTGAGGTTTTACCAACTCCGGGAGGTCCGTAAAGGCAAAGAATTGGAGATTTCATGTCTTTTCTCAACTTGAGCACTGCCAGATATTCTATGATTCTTCGTTTGACATCTTCCAGACCATAATGATCTCTATCCAATATTTTTTGAGCCCTTTTTAGATCAAAGTTGTCTTCACTTGTTTTATCCCAAGGTAAATCCAGAAATAAATCCAAGTAATTACGCTGGATAGAATATTCTGCCACTTGAGGATTCATTTTTTGCAACTTCGCCAATTCTTTCTTGAAATGTGAATCAACTGAGTCTTTCCAGGTTTTAGTTTTCGCACGCTCGCGCATGTCTTCTATCTCCCCTTCAGAAGATACTCCACCCAATTCTTCTTGAATAGTTTTCATTTGCTGGTGAAGGAAATACTCACGTTGCTGCTGACTCATGTCACTTTGGACCTTGGACTGAATGTCATTTTTAAGTTCCAATTTCTGAAACTCAACATTCATAAATTTCAAGGTAGATAAAGCTCTTTCTTTAAGGTCACTGGTCTCAAGAAGTTTTTGTTTGTCTTCAACATCCACACTCATATTAGAAGACACAAAATTGATTAAGAAAGAAGAGCTTTCAATATTTTTAATTGCGAAGGAAGCTTCAGAAGGAATGTTTGGACTGTCTTTGATTATTCTAAGCGACAAATCTTTTACTGAATCAATAATCGTTTTGAATTCCTCATCTTCTGGAGTGGGCTTCAACTCTTCAAATTCTTCAATTTTGCACCTTAAGTAAGGTTGATCGCTTACAGGTTCAGTAATTTTAAAACGCTTTTTACCTTGAATGATAACCGTTGTATTACCATCTGGCATTTTCAGCACTCTCAATATTCTAGCAACTACTCCAACTTTGTGGATGTCTTTATAAGCTGGATGTTCCTCATCATCGTTTCTTTGAGCAACAACTCCTATTATTTTATTGCCATTATTGGCATCGTTGATAAGCTTGATAGATTTATCCCTGCCTGCTGTAATTGGAATAACAACACCAGGGAATAGCACAGTATTTTTTAGAGGAAGAATAGGCAGGTCATCTGGTAAGACTTCCCGGTTTATTTCTTCTTCGTCTTCTGAGGTCATCAGTGGAATCAATTCTGCATCTTCATCTATGTGTTCTGATGATAAATTATCTAAATTAAATAGTCCGGATTTTGCCATAAGTATTTTTTTGTCAAAATGTCAGTTTGTACTGACTCAACTTCTCTTTTTAGGTTAAATAAATTGAAATCGCTTGATTTTCAATAAAAATCACGATTATATCTTCATATGTTCAATTCCTATGCCATGCTAAATTACTACTATTATGTATTTTGCTTTTGTTTTCTATGATAATTAGTCGAAATTTACCTTTTTTGAAAAGCTATGAACACAAACGAACAATTTGACCAGGTTATAAAGGATACCCGAGATCTTTTTGTAAAAAAAACTAAAGACTACGGAACTGCCTGGAGAATTTTGAGGTTAACATCGTTGACAGATCAAATCTTTATAAAAGCTAGTAGAATACGAAGTCTACAGGAAAATAAAGTTCAAAAAGTTCAAGAAAATGAAGATTCTGAATTTATAGGCATCATCAACTATTCTATTATGGCTTTGATTCAAATTGAACTGGGCATTTCAGAAAAAGCTGATCTTACTCCAGAAGAAGCCGTTATTCAATACAATATGCAAGTTGAAAAGGCTAAAAACTTAATGATTGATAAAAATCACGATTACGGAGAAGTTTGGCGAAAAATGAGAGTAAGTTCTCTAACAGACCTTATTTTACAAAAGCTACTTCGCATTAAACAAATAGAAGATAATGAAGGAGAAACTCTGGTTAGCGAGGGTATTGAGGCAGGCTATCTAGATATTATCAATTACTCAGTGTTTGCTCTCATTCACTTAAATTTTAAACAGAAATGAAGTTTTTAGTTGGCTTTTCAAGATTATTTGTTGGTGCACTTTTTATATTTAGCGGGTTCGTCAAATTGAATGACCCTATAGGTTTTTCTTATAAGCTAGAGGAATATTTTGGGCAAGGAGTTCTCAACCTTGAGTTCTTGTCACCTTATGCCTTGGTCTTAGCCATTTTCATAGTGATTTATGAGTTGCTTTTGGGAATCACACTTTTAATCGGATACGCTCCAAAATTCACGAAATGGAGTTTACTCCTTATGATTTTATTTTTTACATTCCTTACCTTTTATTCGGCTTATTTCAATAAGGTAACAGACTGCGGATGCTTTGGGGATGCTATTCCTCTGACGCCATGGCAATCTTTCGGGAAGGATGTCATACTTCTAATTTTGATTTTGGTCTTGTTTTTTAATGATAAGTTCTTAACACCTGTATTTAAAAAAGCCTCATTAAAATGGATTGTGTTTGCTACCTCTATAGGCTGCTTGTATTTCGCTTACCATGTATTGCTGCACCTTCCTGCTATCGATTTTAGAGCTTATAAAATAGGTACAAATATTCCTGAAGCGATGTCTTATCCTGAAGGAGCTCCAGAGGCCGTTTATGAATATGAGTGGGTATTTGAGATTGACGGTCAAGAAAAAACGTTAACCACCAATGGAAGTTATCCTGAAGTAGCAGGAGAATTTCTTAGAGTGAATACCAAACTAGTAGATGAAGGCTACACTCCTCCTATTCATGATTTTTCTCTGATCAAAGATGGTGAAGATAAAATTGAAAGTTTGATGCAAGAAGATAAACTGCTTATCCTTGTTGCTTACAATTTATCTAAAACTGAGCGCGAAGGCTGGGTTGAGATCAAATCAACACTTGAAAAAGCAGTTGATCAAAATTTTAAAATTATTGGTTTAACAGCTTCAGGAGATAATGATATCAAAAGAATAAAATCCGATTTTAATCTTGATTTTGACTTCTATTTTGCCGATGAAACTGCCATAAAAACAATCATTAGAGCAAATCCAGGCTTGGTTGTAATAGAAGGGGGTACCATAGTCAACAAACTTCACTGGAATGATGCGGATGAATTTTAAAATCAATTCCAATTGATCAATCATTTATTACAAAAAAGTGGATACGCTTTACTCACCGTTTTAGGTGTGGTCACTGTTATCTTTTTACTTTTTAGTGTTCTTCCAGGCGATCCCGCGCAAATGATGTTGGGTCAGAATGAAACGAAGGAACAACTCCAACAGCAAAAAGAAAAATATGGGTTTGATAAGAGTATAGGTCAGCAATACTTGTATTACATCAATGATCTATCACCTATCTCCTGGCATAGTTCAGAAGTCTCAGATTTTACACATTATGACGATAAAAAATATAGTGGTACTTTGCTTTTATCTATTTTCGAAGGTGACATTTATTTAAAGACCCCATACCTAAGAACTTCTTTCCAGCGTCAAGACCAGAAAGTACTTGACATTATAAAACAAACTTTACCCAATACTGCCATTCTTGCGGTTTCTTCTATTTTAATAGCTCTTGTCATTGGAATTGCCTTAGGGATCATTTCAGCGCTTCAGAAGGACACTTGGATAGATAAAGGCATTCAGGTGCTTAGCACTTTAGGGATGAGTTTACCCTCTTTTTTTAGTGCTATTTTGGCTGCCTGGCTTTTTGGATATGTTCTTAAAGAATACACAGGTCTCAATATGACAGGAAACTTGTATGAGCTGGATGATTTTGGTGAAGAAAAGATATTTCATTTTAAAAATTTGATCCTTCCAGCTTTTGTACTCGGGATTCGACCACTAGCTGTAGTTGTTCAACTTATGAGAAGTTCGTTGCTGGAAGTATTTCAACAAGATTATATAAGAACAGCTAGAGCAAAAGGACTGAGCTCCTACTCAGTGATTATGAATCACAGTTTAAAAAATGCCTTGAATCCTGTAGTTACTGCTATTTCAGGTTGGTTTGCTTCCATGCTGGCAGGAGCAGTATTTGTGGAATATATTTTTGGTTGGAATGGAATCGGAAAAGAAATAGTTGATGCTTTGAACACCTTAGATTTGCCAATAATAATGGGATCTGTGTTAACAATAGCCATCATTTTTATCATTATTAATATCTTAGTAGATATAATTTATAAATTATTAGACCCAAGAATTTAATTTTAAAACATACATATGAGAACTCAAATTGTAGCCGGTAACTGGAAAATGAATTGTAATCTAGATGAATCCCAGCATTTACTTAATGCTTTAAAACAAAAAGATTTTTCTGGTGCAAATGTAGAAGTCATTGTGGCTCCTCCGTATACCAATTTATATGCTGCTCATCAGACCTTAAAAGAGTCTTCTATCAAGATTTCTTCTCAGAATATAAATGAAAATGAAAAGGGTGCTTATACTGGAGAAATTTCACCAAATATGCTCAAAAGTGTTGGCGTTGAATACGTCATTATAGGTCACAGCGAAAGAAGAGCTATTTATGGCGAAACTGATGCTTTGCTTGCCAAGAAAGTTTCTGCAGCGCTAGGGCATAATTTAAAAATTATGTTTTGTATTGGAGAGGTCTTAGAGCAAAGAAAAGCTAATCAGCATTTTGATGTTGTGAAAGAACAACTAGAAAAAGGTCTATTTCACATCAGTGCTTCAGAAATGAAAAATGTAGTAATTGCTTATGAGCCTGTTTGGGCTATTGGCACTGGAGAAACCGCTTCGCCAGAACAAGCTCAAGACATCCACGAATATATACGTAAAGTCTTAGCTGAAACATATGATCAGGATGTTGCAGACCAGACATCAATCCTTTACGGTGGAAGTGTAAAGCCAGGCAATGCCAAAGAAATATTTGCGAAAAAAGATGTAGATGGAGGCCTGATTGGCGGAGCTTCTTTAGATGCAGATAGCTTTGCTGACATTGTAATGTCTTTTTAATATGATCTACATAGAGTATAAATTTACAATCCACCCCATACAGCCTGGTAGAGATATTCTGCTTGCGGAATTGGGAGAATTACCCTTTGAAAGTTTTGAAGATGATGAGGAAGGACTTAGAGCTTACATTGATGAAGCTGAAGATGATGAGTATCTACTAAATAATGTTCGTGTACTCAAGTCGGAGGAGTTTGATGTTTCTTATTCCAGGTCGACCATCAAACAAGTGAACTGGAACGAAGAATGGGAAAAGAATTTTCATCCCATTCATATTGATAATCGCTGCACAATTAGAGCTCCTTTTCATCCTAAAACCGAAGCTGAAATTGATATTATCATCGAACCTAAGATGTCTTTTGGCACAGGACATCATGCTACAACTTACCAGATTTCAGAATTACTTCTTGATGAGGATTGTAAAGAAAAAAGAGTTTTGGATATGGGGTGTGGAACAGGTGTTTTAGGCATTCTGGCTGACATCAGAGGTGCGAAATCGGTAGATTACATAGATGTAGATCCCTGGTGTGTAGAAAACACCAAAGAAAATTTAATACGAAATTCCTGCAAAGGAGAAGTGATTCTTGGAGGTGCCGAAAAAATTGAAGCACATTACGACTTGATTTTAGCTAATATCAATCGTAATATCTTATTGGAAGACATGTCTATATATGCAGCACATCTTGTTTCTGGAGGTCGTATCTACTTCAGTGGATTTTATACTGAAGATTTGGAATGGATAAAAAAAGAAGCCACCAAAAATGAATTAACATTAGTTAAAAATCAAGAAAAAGAGAATTGGGTTGCTGCCAAATTCACAAAAAATTAGAAATTGATTTTGTTATTCTCTATATATTTGTTTTAAAAATAGATTATGAGTGTAAAGGAAGAAGTTTTAGAAGACGTTGATGTAAAGGAAAAACTAACCGATTCTCACGAAATTATAGTTTATAACGACGAAGTCAACACCTTTGACCACGTCATAGAAACTCTTATAAAAACTTGTGATCATGACGCCTTACAAGCCGAACAATGCACTCTTCTTATCCACTACAAAGGAAAATGTGCTGTCAAATCTGGTGATTTTGATGACTTAAAACCTCGCTGCACTGAGATTTTAAGAGCGGGCATTAGCGCAGAAATAGTATAAAAAAGCCTCGATTATCGAGGCTTTTTTAAAGTGACCACTTCTATCCTACTACTTTTATAATCTCCGAAGTAATGTAATCTATTTGTTCTTTGTCTAATTCGGTATGCATAGGTAAAGAAATCACTTCATCTACCAATTGATTCGTGACTGTAAATTCTTTCTCATCGTAACGCTCATCTTTATAAGCCTTTTGAGAGTGTAATGGAATCGGATAGTAAATCCCATGGGGGATATCGTTCTCTTTAAAATGCGCTGCGAGTTGATCACGCTTTCCGTTTTTAATTTTAATGGTATACTGATGAAAGACGTGGCAATCGCAAGTATCGCAAATTCCATTAGCATTATCACATTTCTTATGCGTTTCTGTCTGTGGGGTTTCTATATGCTCAGATTTGCTTAAGGCTTCGGTATAATGTCTTGCTGCATTTTGACGTTTTGAACTGTAGTCATCTAAATGTTTTAGCTTGATATCCAAAACTGCAGCCTGTACACTATCCAATCTAGAGTTTACTCCTACTACATCATGGTGGTACCGTTCATACATCCCGTGGTTCACGATTCCCCTAATGATATGGGCCAGATCATCATCGTTAGTAAAAATGGCACCTCCATCTCCATAAGCTCCAAGGTTTTTGGAAGGGAAAAATGAAGTTGCTCCCACATTTCCAATGGTTCCTGCTTTTTGTTGAGTACCATCTTTATATGTGTAGTTGGCTCCTATGGCTTGGGCATTATCTTCGATCACATATAAATTATGTGCTTTTGCAATTTCCATAATTTCTTCCATCTGAGCCACATGTCCAAAAAGATGAACGGGGACAATGGCTTTAGTTTTTGGAGTAATGGCCTGCTCTAATTTTTTAAGGTCTATGTTGAAGGTATTTTCATCCACATCAATAAGAACTGGTGTCAAATTCAAAAGGGCAATTACTTCTACAGTCGCAGCAAATGTAAAATCGACGGTAATAACTTCATCTCCAGGTTGTAATCCCAAACCCATCATTCCTATTTGTAAGGCATCGGTTCCATTGGCACAAGGGATAACGTGCTTCACACCCATATAGGTCTCCAGATTTTCTTGAAACTTTTTGACGGCAGGGCCATTGATATAGGAAGTGGAATTCAAAACTTCGAAAATGGAATTATCAACTTCTTCTTTTATTTGATCGTATTGACCTTTCAGGTCAACCATTTGTAGTTTTCTCATAGTCATTTTTTCTATGACAAAAATAAGAATATTAAGTATTCAAATAGACAATTCCTGTAAAAGCTTATTTTTGAAGAAAAATTCCAATTTGAAGTTTTTCTATCAGCTTATTATCTTCAGCGTTCAGCTCACACTACCCATTTTAAAAATAGTTAGCCCTAAACTCAAATTATTTGTTGAAGGCCGTACCAACTGGGAATCAAAATTGAAATCACAAGTTTATGATAATGATAAAGTTATATGGTTCCATGCAGCTTCTTTAGGAGAATATGAGCAAGCTGTTCCTATCATTAATGCTTTGAAATTAAGTCACCCAGATTACAAAATAGCAGTGAGTTTCTTTTCCCCTTCCGGATATGAAATTAAAAAGAAGGATTCTAAATTGGATATAGTCACCTATTTACCTTTAGACACTAGAAAAAATGCAAGCGCATTTCTCCAAATTTTAAAGCCTGAAATTGCTTTTATTATCAAGTATGAAATTTGGCCAAATTTGATGGATGAACTTCATGATCGAGAGATAAAAACTTATCTTATCTCAGGCTTATTTAGACCAGAGCAGCTGTATTTTAAGCCCATAGGCAAGTTTATGGCTGAAGCATTGAACAAATTCAATCACTTGTTTGTTCAAAATGAAGACTCGTTAAGATTACTCCAGAAACATGGCTTTGAGCAGTCAAGCATTTCTGGTGATACGCGCTACGACCGTGTCATTTCACAGTTGGGGATGGACAATAGGCTGGACTTCATGGAGGACTTCACGACTTCAGGTGAACTTACTGTGGTTTTTGGAAGTACATGGCCCGAAGACCTATCGGTCACTTTGGGCGCCATAAACAAAGTACCGACTTCCATAAAGCTGGTTATAGCTCCGCATGAAATCAGTCCTTCACAAATTCAGAAATTGAAAAAAAACATCACCAAAAAGGTGATTTGCTTCTCTCAAATCGAGCATATTAACTTGAAAGACTACGACGTGCTAATTGTGGATGCGATTGGATATTTAACCAAAATTTACAGTTATGCCAACCTGGCTTACGTGGGTGGCGGCATGGGTTTTAGTGGTCTCCATAATATTTTGGAGCCAGCTGCCTTTGGCATTCCAGTTGTTATTGGTAAAAATTACGAAAAGTTTCCTGAAGCAAAGAAGCTGAGACGTCTGGGAGGTTTATTTAGCGTTGAGTCTGAAAACGAGTTTGAAGAGCTTTTGAACAAACTCATTACAGACAAAACCTTTAGAGAAAAAAGCGGTCAGATTTGTGGACATTTTGTCAATTCTGAAGCTGGGGCCACTCAGACCATTTTATATAAGATTAACTTCTGATTTTACTTTGGATTAGATTTATAATCTTGAAGCAAACTCCTCGTAAACCCACCGATTAAAAGAATACTGAGCATAGCCAAAGCAAGTGAGCTTATGATGAGTAATTTTTGTACTGCATCCAGGACATTACTGGCTTGACTAAATTTTCCCAAAATCAAAAAACCTAAAGTCACCAAAAAAAGTAAAACACCCCAAATCCATCTATGGGTATGAGAAGGGTTAATGTTGGTAAGGTCAGAAAACATACTCAACACAAAAATAGCTGAATCTACAGAAGTGATAAGAAAACCTATCAATAGTAAAATAGCCAAAATCACAGCATAAAACCCAAGTGGAAATTGTTCCAAGAGAACAAAAGTGGCAGAAAATACATCATTAAAGGCAAGGCTGGTCACCCTTCCTGAATTTATCAACTCGACTGCTGCAGTTCCGAAACTCGTAAACCAAAGGAACGTTCCCAGACTTGGCACTAGTAGCACTCCCAAAATTAATTCTCTAATACTTCTTCCTTTTGAGATTCTTGCAATAAAAATCCCAGTAAATGGGGCCCACGCCAACCAGAATGCCCAATAATAATAGGTCCAGTCTGACAAAAATTCTTCACTAAAACTAAAGTCGCCAATAGCTAAACTCAGTGGTATAAAATCCTGAATTAAACCTGAAATAGATTGTATAAGATTGTGACTCATTAGTTTAATGTCCGTATGAAACATTACGTAAACCAATAGTAATAAAGTCAGAACAATGTTGATATTGGACAATTGCCTTATGCCTTTGTTTAGCCCTTTTAAAGACGAAAATAAAGCCAGTGAGAAAATGAATACACAAAATAAACCACCCCATATTATGTCTAAAGTGGAATTGGACATAAAGTTAATTCCCTCTTCTAGCTGTCGAATTCCAAGTGCGACAGCACTTACCACTCCAAAAACAGTAGTGAGCACGACCAGTAAATCTATGAATTTGGTGATTTTAGGTGTCGAAAGAAATGGAACGAAATAGCTTAGTTGAATTTGCTTACGTTTAACAAAGAGCAGATAAGCTATGAGTAGAGCAAACAAGCCATAAAATGCCCAGGCTGTAAAGCCCCAATGGTAAAAAGTCATTTCCAAACCATGAATTTCCTTTGGTCTCATTATTTCAACTTCAGGATTTTGCATCATGTAAATAGGCTCTTGTACAGCTCTCAAAATAATACCGGCACCCATTCCTGTGGAATACATCATGGCTATCCAGGATAAAGAGGAGTATGCTGGCTTACCAGAACCTAATTTCTTTTTTCCTAAAGGCGAGAATGCAATAATAAGTAGATACACACAGATGCATAATCCAAGGCACAAGTAAAACTTACCAAATATGGATCTAACCCAGAGGGAAGTCGCATTTATGACCTGAAAGGAATGTTCTGGAAACAGAACAAAACACAACCCCAAAAGCCCCAAAATGACAAGGCTAGCAAGAATAAGTTGATTTTTGCTCTGGAAAAGTTTCAATAGTGAGACTTACACGGTTACCGCTTTATTAAGATAGCGTCTAAAAGGAAGCATTGCCTTATACGTCTCTATCACTTTATCTTTGAAATCGTCGGCTAGGACTTCTTTCCTATCAAAAGGCTTCATGGCTGCAAAGCTTTTAAGCCTAAGCAAATCGATATGTTTGTGATCTTGAGAAAAACCTTTGGGAGAAGTTTTTAATTTATCTTCATCTTCCATCAAACCTCCAAAATAATTTTGAAACGTCTTAGAGTTGATAATATTCTTGAAATCCTCTCCATTATAATCTATAGCTTGTCGTATGCTTTTGAGCAACTCAGACTTAGGTTTATAGAATCCTCCCGCTACAAAAATTTCTTCAATTCCTAAATGAATATAAAAGTCTCCAGTTTTTGGGCGCTTATCTAGTCCAGCCCCAAAATGATCTTTATAAGTAGGCTTATTAGGATGATAGAGCAGATTATTATTGATGCGGTTGATGGCCTTTTTACCAGAAGAGGAATAGTAATTTTTATCAATCTTAGAAAGCTTCAAGTCGAGATCTTCCAGCCACTCTACGTAATCTGCTTTTACGGTTTCGTACCAATCTCTGTTTTGATCCATCCATTCTTTGCTGTTGTTGGAATGCAGAGTTTCAAGAAATTCAAATAAGCGTTTAAAATCCATTTAGTTTGTTTTGATAGAATTGAGTTGAGTTTTTAATTCTTGCATCGACTGCTCTAATTTTTTGAGCATGCTATTTTCAGAATTTTCATTGATCGAAAATGTAAGTTTACTGGTAACTTCCCAAATTTCTTGTACTTCTGAAGCCTCAACTTCATAAGGCGGGTAATAAGAATTTGTAGAAATCAACGATATTTTATGAGAATTAGGATGCTTATGTAGCTTTTTCACCATGACAGAATCCTGCAATACAAAGACATAGACTTTATGGTTAACAGCTTGTTGCAAGCTTTCTACAGATTTACCCAGCACCCAATCTTCTGAATGAAAATTGGGCTCCATGCTATCGCCTTCTACTTGAAAGCCTCTGTAGGAAGCATTTCTGAATTGTGGAATAGGCATTTCGAACGCTGGTAGCTGATGATACCATTCTGCATCACCAATATTTTGGGGATAGCCAGCTGCCGCTTTTTGATTGACTAAAAGCATGTTCTCCCTGGAATTTGTTTCATCTACAGATATCACTTTAGGCATGGAATTGATATGGTGAACATCTAGTTTTTTCTGATAACTTTCTCCGTATAACCAGAGTGGATTGACTTCAAAAATTTTCAAAAGCATCATGATAACCTGCCCGGAAAGTTTAGTCTTACCCCGTTCTATGTCTGAAGTGGAATTTTTGATATTTAAAACTTCAGCAAATTCAGATTGTGTGAAGTTATTCTCCTCTCGGATTTGCTTAAACCTCTGAATTTCTAATGGTAGATCTGATTTCATATCAATTTTAGTTAATTAGGAATAATTCCATGAAATTAAGGAAAAAATCCTAATCAAATATAATTTCTGGCGTTATTTATTTTAATAAATTTGAGAGCTAAGACATTCCCTATGAAAATACACATCATCAATGGACCGAATTTAAATATTCTAGGCAAAAGAGAGCCTGAAATATATGGAAAATCTACTTTCAAAGATTACTTTACAGAGCTTCAATTTGAGTTTAAAGACCTTGAGTTGTCCTACTTTCAATCCAATATTGAAGGTGAATTGATCTCAGAATTACAGGAAGCAGATGACAATGTAGATGGGATTATCCTTAATGCCGCTGGATATACGCATACCTCTGTTGCTATTGGCGACACCATCAAGGCCATAGCAACTCCTGTGATTGAAGTTCACATATCCAACACCCACGCAAGGGAAGATTTCCGAAAGCAATCTTACATTTCTCCCAATGCGTTTGGGATTATTATAGGTTTTGGGTTGAGAAGTTACGAACTGGCCATCAGAAGTTTTTTAGAATAAAATTTTATCAATATGAATAAAGTGAAATTATCGATTCTGTTCTTATTCTTGGCGGCTTATAGTTTTGCTCAAGAAAAAAATGAAGTTGAACGACGGGTAAAGAAAAGCGAGGTTGCTGAAGCGGCAAAAGACTGGTTAAAAGATGCCTACGAAAACAAGAGGAAAACCAAATGGTATTTTCAAACTGATGGAGATAAAGAAGTCTTTGAAGCTAAATTAAAACACAGAAAACACTTGCATAGTGTCGAATTTAACCTGGAGGGTAACGTGCAAAACATCGAAGTCCTTATCAAAGAAAAAGAGCTGGACCCAGAGGTCTATCAAAATTTGATCGATGATTTAAATCGTAATTTTAATAAGTTTTCAATTTCAAAACTACAGATTCAATATACAGGTGAGCCCGATGATCTTGAAGATCTCATCGATGAAGATGAATTTGAAAACATCACAATCCACTATGAAATAGAATTCTACGGCAAGTCAGATACTGAAGATGAATTGTGGGAAGGTTTATTTGACAGCAAAGGAAAACTTTTAGAAAAACGAATTGTCAAGTTAAAAGCCACCGATAATTTAGATTACTAGTATGAAGTATTTTACTATCATCGTTTTCATATGTTTTACTATAGGAGCAAATGCACAAAGCAATCGTTTTATTTTTGGTTTTTTTCCAGAGGCTTCTCTCAAGTACAATATATCAGAAAATTACTCCATTACGCATAAAATTGAATCTCAGCACGGGCTTTTCGACTCCAATAATCTGAATGAAGAACTTGACTATGAGCATAGCCTTACTGACTTACAGAGTTTCATAGGAAGACGGATTTCTCCTTTTCTAAAAGCAGATATAGGGTATCAATATAGACTAGAGGAAGGAGAAAATACCCACAGAACTATACAACAAATCTCCATTCTGCAAAGGGCATCTTATTACAGAATTGGACACCGCATTAGGATAGACCAAACCTATTTTAAAGATGCACCTCTACTCTTCAGGGCGCGTTACAGGATAAAGGGTCAAGTTCCACTACAAGGAAGAGAACTGGATCCTGGAGAAAATTATTTATCCATATCCAACGAGTTGATCTACATGATACAAAGCAGTGAAGATGATCTCGAAAATAGATTAACTGCAGCTCTTGGTTTTTATTTTGACGATAAAAATAAATTTGAAGTCGGTCTTGATTATAGAACCGATGATTATCTAGTAGAAGATAGATTTCGCCACCGTTTATGGTTTAAATTCGGTTATTATAAATCACTTTAAATCAATACATGAAAATACTTCACACCGCAGATTGGCACATCGGTAAACGGCTTCACAAAACTGATTTGTATCAGGATTTTGATCTGTTTATCAATTGGTTGTGTGATTACTTGAATTCAAACCCCATAGATGTTTTATTGATCTCTGGTGATGTTTTCGATTTTTCAAACCCTTCTAGTGAATCCAGAAGTCAGTATTACAAAACGCTTATTAAGCTCAGAAACTTTAACCTTAAAATTATCATCACTGGTGGGAATCACGATTCACCAAGTGTTTTGGAAGCTCCAAAAGACATATTAAGTCAATTGGACATTCATGTCGTCGGAGAGATGCCAGAACGCTTTGAAGATTCATTGATTCCAATATATTCTGGGAATACAGCAAAATGCATAATAGCCGCTATCCCCTATTTAAGAAGTAAAAATCTGCAGCGTCAGTTTGAAGCTGAAAGTCATGAAAATAAGCAAGAAGCCGTAAAAGAAAGTATTGCTTTTCATTTTCAAGAAACTGCAAAAATAGCTCAGGAAAAGTTTCAAGACGTGCCTGTAATCGGAATGGGGCACTTGTTTGCAACAGGAGCCAGTGTATCTGAAAGTGAACGAGACATTCAAATTGGTAATCTCGCTGGTTTAGAAGCCTCACACTTTGGCAAGGGCTACAGCTATATCGCTTTGGGTCATATTCACAAACCACAGCGTTTAACTTCGGAAACCCCCATATTCTATAGCGGCTCCCCTATTCCGCTCTCCTTTAGTGAACGTAAAAACGATAAACGCATTTTAATCCTGGATACTGAAGTTTCTTTTGAACCAGAGAGCGTTTCAATTCCAAAGTTCAGAGATCTTGTTTTAATCAAGGGAAGCCTGGAAGACATCAAAGAAAAATTAGAAGTCATCAACAATCTACATCCGCTTAAAACACTTATTGAAGTCGAGCTGCATGAAAATGAATTTTCTGCTAGCAAGGCTTATGAGCTGGAACAGGTGATAGAAGCTTTTGATAAAGTGAATTGTGAAATTGTAAAACATAAGGTAACCTTCAAAAACAAGTCAGAAATTGAACGAGGAATCTCTTCTTCTGAAAGCCAGATTTCAGATTTTTCTCCAAAAGAGGTCTTTGAAAAGAAAATAGAACGCATTGATGAAACCGAAGAAACAAAACTGGAACTCCGGTCTGCTTTTGAAGAGATCTTAGAAGAGTTGAATCGAACTGAAGAATGAAAATAGAAAGTTTAAGTTTTAAAAACATCAATTCGCTGAAAGGTGAACACGAAATTTATTTTGACAAACCACCACTTAATTCCGGGGGCTTGTTTGCTATCATTGGCCCCACAGGGAGTGGGAAAAGCACACTTTTGGATGCAATTTGTCTAGCGCTATATGGCAGGACTCCAAGAATACCAAGTGTTACGAAAAAT
>CAZOAD010000013.1:3307-21265 GCA_964577705.1 uncultured Mesohalobacter sp. | reverse complement strand
GCATCTTGACCAAATACCAAACGGAAGCCTATGCCAAGGTCAAATTCTCTTGTAGTGAAGGAGCTTATATTTCTACCTGGTCGATTTCTACCAACAGAAATGGAAAGTTACGAGAATATGAAATGGACCTTAGAAATACAGAAACTGAATTATCCTTTAGCGAAAAGAAAACAGAAGTATTAGCTGAGGTACAACGCCTTATTGGTTTGTCTTACGATCAATTTGTAAAGTCGGTTTTGCTCTCTCAGGGAGAATTTGCCACTCTCCTGCAATCCAATGAAAAAGAACGAAGTGAACTCTTAGAAAAAATCACCAACACGTCTATTTACAGACAAATTGGAAGAAAAGTTTTTGAAAAGTATAATGCTTTAAAGTCTAAAATCTCTAGTCAAAAAACCTTGATGGAAGATCTAAGGCTAAAGCTTTTAAGCAAAGAAGACCTTTATCATAAACAGAAAAATAAAGTCGAGCTTGAAAAACTTGAGAAAGAGCAAAAGCTCAGGCTTTCTAGCTATGAAAAAGACTTTGATCAACTCAAAACCAAGGAAAAGCTAGATCAGGAACTCGAAGCTGAATCCAAAAAACTTAAGCAGTACCAACATGAGTTTGAGGAATTCCAAAGCAAAAATGCTGAGAAATTAAGCAAGCATTCTAAAACATTAGCTTTTGAAGAAGAATTGCTCGAATATAATGCTCTAGTAGAAAAAAATGAAAATCAGGTTGAAAAGATTCGAAGTTTAGAACAAGAACAGGCTCAACTTCAGACTCAAATTAAAGATGTGGAAAATAAAGTTCAGGAACTGCTTAAGACTGAAATCAAAGAAAATGAAATTGAGAAAGGCTTAGATGAATTGCTTGCCACCTATCGAAACCTTGAGAGCCAAAAGCAAATAAAGCTCAGTGACTATAAATCCAAACTTGAAATTCTCAATAGAGAACTGGAAGTTTTGGATTTGAAATTCAAAACACAAACTATCCCTGATTTTAGAAGTGATCTTCAGAACAAATTAAAAGTTTCAAAACAAAAAGTTGAAGGTTTTGCCATTCAGCTTGAAGGTGATAGAAGTTTAGATGAACGTATTAAGACTAAAAATCAATTGTTGAATCAAATCAAGGAGGCTAAACATGAGAATAAATCATTAGCTGAATTAGAACAAAGGACTACCAAGCTCAAAGAACAAATCAAGTTGGATAAAGAAGCACTGACTAAATTTCCAAAACTGATCTCAGAAAAGGAAACAGCTTTCGAAATCCTTGAAAAAGAGGTAAGCCATCTGGAAACTGAAAAGGAAAATCAAAATCTAAGACTAGAGGTTGAAGACCTAAGAAAGCAACTCTTAGAAAACGAGCCTTGCCCAGTTTGCGGTTCCAAAAGCCATCCTTATGCGGAACATAAGCCAGCACTGGATTCTGAACTGGACAAAAAGCTAAAAACAAAGAAAGATGAATTTCAGATGCTTTCCAAAGCTATTGAAACTCTAAAAGCTCAGCAACATTCTAAAACAGAACGAGTTGAAGAACAGGAAGCTGAGTCTGAAAGTTTAAAGCTTAATCTTGCCCAAAGAAAAGAGGCTTTCGCTAAACACTTTGAATTTGTTTTTTCTCAACTCCAAGGAAAAACACTTGCAGATATAGAACTTTCCACAAATCGAGAGATTGAAAACCTTGAAACAACTAAAAAGCTTCAGGTAGAAATTCAGGCTTTAAAAAATGCCATAAGTGTGTTGGATGAACTTCATCAGATCAAGGAAAAGGGACGTCAGTTGAAGGCTGAAATGACGGCTTTGTATGCTGGAGAAAATTTGAATGATTTGGTTTCAGAATTGAAGAAAAACTGGATCACTTTAAATTCGAATTTATCCTCAACTAGGAAATCACTTAGCATCGAGAAAGAAAACTTAAGTCGTGTTGAAAGCAAACACCTACAACTTCAGGCAAACTTAGAGCCTAAAATAAAAGCCAGTGCATTTTCAAGTATTTCTGGAGCCAATTCATCTCGCATGAAGTCGGCAGACTACCAGGCACTAAGCCAACAGCTCAATGAATTAAGCGAACGGTTACAAATTCAGAAGGAAAAATTAAAAGGTATCACAGCTCAAATTGAAAACTTAAAATTTGAGTTCTTTACTAACAAAAATGAGGCTGAACTGGCTATAGCAGACTTATTCAAAACTTTTGAAAACACGAAAAAAGACCTTGAGGAAGTCAATAGGCAATTGAAGAATAACAGCGACTTGTTCTCGGAACTCAAAAGGATTGAAGAAAGCATTGCAGAGGAACAACAAGCCAACAGAAAATGGGAGATCTTGAATAAATTGATAGGAGATGCCACTGGCACAGAATTCAATAAATTTGCTCAGGATCTTAGCTTACAACGTTTAATTCGCCTTGGCAACAAACGACTGAAGCACTTAAATGATCGCTATGAATTGGATCGCTATTTACCTAATGAGGATAAAGATCAACTTTATGTTATCGATCACCACATGGGAGGAATGCGACGTTCTGTAAAGACCTTGTCTGGTGGTGAGACCTTTCTTATGAGTTTGGCTTTGGCGCTTGGTTTATCTGATTTGGCTTCCAAGAATGTTGAAATCAACAGCTTATTTATAGATGAAGGTTTTGGAACCTTAGATCCGGAGACCTTGGATGTGACATTGGACACCTTAGAACGATTGCAGGCTGAAAGTAATAAAACCATTGGTATCATAAGCCACGTGAGCACTTTGAAAGAACGGATACAAACCCAAATAGTATTAGACAGAAACGCTCAGGGATATAGTCAGCTCAAGGTTATTGGGTAAAATTTAACTACTAGAGTTGTAGCGAAATTGATGAGTACTAAAGCCTATTTATTTCCATATTCTTACTAATTCCTCAATAAACTTGATTTATTTTTATAGAAAAACAAATAAGTCATTTCAAATTGCGAATTTTTCATTTTTTGAATTAAGTGATAGTTAAATTACTCATTGAAAATTAGTATATTCGCAAGAGTCGTAAAATTGATAAAATGCAAGATAAAATTCAGAAAAAAGAAGATCTATCCTTCGATGAGTTCAAGAAACAAGTCTTAGAAGATTATAAAATAGCTGTCACCAGTAGAGAATGTAGCTTACTTGGAAGAAGAGAAGTGTTAACTGGTAAAGCGAAGTTTGGAATTTTTGGAGATGGAAAGGAAGTTCCTCAACTTGCCTGGGCAAAATCCTTTAGAAATGGAGATTTCCGATCTGGCTATTATAGAGATCAGACTTTTATGATGGCTATTGGCGAGTTGACTATTGAACAATTTTTTGCGGGTCTTTATGCCAATACAAATCTTGAAGACGAGCCTATGTCTGGAGGAAGACAGATGGGCGGTCATTTTATGACGCATAGTTTAAATGAAGACGGTAGTTGGAAGAATCTAACTGAACAAAAAAACTCGAGTGCAGACATCTCTCCTACTGCTGGACAGATGCCTCGCCTATTAGGCTTAGCTCAGGCTTCTAAAATATATAGAAACGTAGAAGGCATCGATAGTGAAAAGTTCTCTAACAATGGAAATGAAATTGCCTGGGGAACTATTGGAAATGCCAGTACCAGTGAAGGTCATTTTTGGGAAACCTTTAATGCTGCTGGTGTAATGCAAGTTCCTATGGTGATAAACGTTTGGGATGATGATTACGGTATTTCCGTTCACGCCAGACACCAAACTACTAAAGAAAATATATCAGAAATCCTTAAAGGCTTTCAAAAAGAAAATGACACTAATGGGTATGAAATATTAGTGGTGAAAGCCTGGGATTATCCAGCTTTGATTGAAGCTTACGAAAAAGCAGAACAGATTGCCAGAGAAGAGCATATCCCCGTTTTGATACACGTGGTAGAAGTCACGCAGCCTCAGGGTCACTCTACCTCTGGTTCTCACGAACGTTATAAATCGGAAGATAGATTACAATGGGAAAAAGAGCACGACTGTAATCTTAAGATGCGTGAATGGATGATTTCCAACGGGTTTTCTTCGGATGAGGAGTTGTCTGAACTTGAAAAAAGCATAAAAAAAGAAGTAAGAGATGGCAAAAAAGCAGCCTGGACTGCATTTGGAAAAACCGCAAAATCTGAAAATAAAACAGTTATTAAATTATTGTCAGAGCTTGCAAATTCTTCTGAAAATAAAAACTTCATCACTTCTCTGGTAAATGAGCTCAAAGAAAACGACGAACCTTTAAAATCGGTTATTCTCGCTACGGCTAGGAAGGCACTTAGATATGTACGAGGAGAAAACTCTGAAGCTAAATCAGCTTTGATACAGTGGATAACAGATTTTAGTAATAGAACTCAACCCGACTATAGTAGCCATTTATGGAGCGAATATGCTGGCAAGGCTACCAACATAGAAGCAGTAGAACCTACCTACGGCGATGAAGCTGAAGATGTAGATGCTAGGGTGATCTTGAGAGACAATTTTGATAAGATATTTGAGACACGTCCGGAAACCTTAATTTTTGGTGAAGATGCCGGAGAGATAGGTGATGTTAACCAAGGTTTAGAAGGATTACAAGAAAAATATGGCAAACTAAGGGTGGCTGACACTGGTATTCGTGAAGCAACAATTTTAGGTCAGGGTATAGGAATGTCTCTTAGGGGTCTGCGTCCTATTGCTGAGATACAATACTTAGATTATGTGCTCTATGCTTTACAAATCATGAGCGATGATCTTGCCACCACGGCATATAGAACGAAGGGAAAACAAAAATCTCCACTTATAGTCAGAACAAGAGGTCACAGGCTTGAAGGCATCTGGCATTCTGGATCACCAATGGGAGGAATTTTAAATTTGATAAGAGGTGTAAATGTATTGGTACCCCGAAATATGACCAAAGCTGCTGGCTTCTACAATACCATGTTGGAAAGTGACGAACCAGCGCTTATCGTTGAATGTCTTAATGGCTACAGATTAAAAGAAAAGAAACCGAGTAATCTTGGTGAGTTTAAAACTCCAGTTGGAAAAGTCGAAACTATAAGAGAAGGAAATGATATAACCGTTGTTTCTTATGGTTCAACGCTGAGAATCATAGAACAAGCAGCTAAGGAGCTACAAGAAGTAGACATTGATGTAGAAATCATAGATTGCCAATCTCTATTACCTTTCGATATTCATCATGATATTGTAAAGAGTTTAGAAAAAACAAACAGGTTATTGGTTGTTGACGAGGATGTACCAGGAGGAGCTTCTGCTTTTATACTGCAACAAATTATAGATGTTCAAGATGGCTATAAGTTTTTAGACAGTAAACCACAAACGCTTACTGCTAAGGCTCATCGTCCTGCTTACGGTACCGATGGAGATTATTTTTCTAAACCTTCATCTGAAGACGTTTTTGAAAAAGTTTACAGTATTTTAAGAGAATTTAAACCTGATGACTTTCCAGCATTAATGTAAATACAGTGTTTTTTACAAAAATATAAAAACTTCAACCTTAAAAAGTTGAAGTTTTTTATGTTTAATATAACGATTATATAGCTAAACAAACTGGTTTTAAACTTAACTTTGTCCTTTGATATTCAAATTGTTATAAATTTAGATTATGAAAAGAGCTCCATTGCTGTCGTGGGATATATATTCTGAACACCTAATTAATTTTTTTAAATCTTTGAGAAAGAAAAGAGAAGTTGAACGTTTAAATGAATTTCAGAATAAATTCAATTGGGACTTTCAGATTGAAGAAACTCTTTTTAAAAATGAGTACAAAGCAATTGTTGTCACCGATAAAAATCAAAAAATCATTTGGGTCAATGAAGGCTTTAAAAATATGACTGGATATAGTTTGTCATTTGTAAAAGATAAAAGCCCAAAACTACTTCAGGGTGAAAAGACATCACCTAAAGCTTTGCAAAACATAAGGGACCACCTGGCTAAAGATGCCGTATGTGAAACCTCTATGGTGAATTACAGGAAAGATGGCAGTGAATATATGTGTGAAATAAAAATATTTCCTATTACAAATTCAGATTCTAAAGTTGAACATTATTTGGCTCTTGAAAATGAATCTCATTTAAATTAATACTTACATGGTCTGTTAGATAGAACCCTTGTAAAGTTTTAAATTCTTTACATTGATTCTAGTCTCTTCAGATAGTCTCAAATTTTATAATAATATAGCTTCCGATTACTCAGAAACTGATGCCAGCATAACTAGTTTAAATTGATTATGAACTAAATTAGTTTAATTTAGTTTCAATCAATTCTCTACAAACTCTTTATTATTTTATATCCAGCCCTTATTTGTAGACTCCACCTTATAGGTTAAGTAATTCACAAGTTGTAAGGCTTTATGCAACTTTAGATATTCTACAGTAATGGTACCAGAAGCTGTTTCCAGAATTAAATCGGCGTGTCCATTATACTGCTGAAACATATTTCTACCCAGACTAACCGATTGCAATTTGTGAATTTCAATCAGTTTAAACTTGGTGTCTATCGATCCTTTTCGAATTGAAATTAAATTTGGGTTTATGCCTACACTACTTTTCTTTACTTTCAGAAAAGCTAACCAAGATAAAGACAGAAATAAAATAATTATTCCTGCAATACTCACCCAATTAAAAATAGTGAAGTAAGCAGCTATTGATAAACCTATAATTACAAACATGTTTTTATAGAAATACCTAAAAAACAATCTGTTTTGAGATCTAGTCACTTCATAGGTTAACTCCTTAAATTCTAACTGATAAAGTGATTCGAAAAGCATGTTCAAATGCTCATTTGATAATCCAACCAGCCCTATTTTTTGTTTCTCGGTGACTTGGTGAGAAGAAGCCTGACTCACATAAACACTTTTAATTTTAAACAAGTTCTTAATAGGGTTACTTCTAATCTCGAAGATTTGAGTCTTAGTTTTCTTTATGACCTTATTTACCTTTTTAAACAGACCGTATTCTACTTCGTAATTTTGTTGATTCTTGACAATCTTGAGATCGAAATACTTCAAAACTGTACTTAAAACTGTGATTAAAAAACCTGCAATGAGAACTCCAATAATGAGTATCGTAGCAAATGTGAGCGTCTCTGGAATTCTGTTTTTAAAATCTTCTTCAAGATTTAAGTCAAAAAATTGGGTAACAAAATCCATAACAAAATTATAGAGGTAAGCAAAAAAAGCGAGGAGTAAACCTACTCCCTTGAACAAGTTGGAGCTGACTCCAACTTTTACAAGTGTCATAAAATCCAATTGGAAGAGCAAAGCACTATCGGTGGCATTAGCTTGAACTTTATCTGCTTTAAAATCGGTTTCTTGTTTATTTCGGTTATCTTCTTTGACTTTATTCTTTTCTTCAATAAGTTTTGCTTTCAGTTGATTTGCAAAATCTTTGTCCAGGGCCTTAATTTTTATTTCGGCAGTTCCTTCACCAGCAGTTTCAATCTCAAAACCAACTATATTTAGGATTTGCTGAAGTATATTTTGCTGTAAATTAATGTTTTGAATTCTTTCAAAAGGAATTTCTACGTGACTGAGTTTAATCACTCCATGGTCTAAATGAAAAGCATCTTCCTGGATTGAAAATTTAAATTTTTTGTAAGACAGATATGAAAACACGAACTGGAGAAGGACCAATAAGGCCAGTCCTATGTAGATGAAAGTTCCATAATTCTTAAAAAGATTATTCTGAAAAAATGGAATGGCGAGTATATAAATGTTTTGACGGACACGTTTAGCTAGATCTGTAAAAAATATGAGGAAGATGCCATTAAAGGATTGCAGTCTGGGTATCGAAAAATCAATCTTTTCCATCCACTACAGTTGTTTTGTCTAATACTTTGGACTTGAGTTTTTGTGCTGTTATCTTATCTAAGCCATCGATAATGAGGTCTCCGGAGGATGCTCCAGCCGTATAAAGTCTAAGCGAGTAAAGGGAGAAAAAACGAGATAATGGACCTTGTTTTATTTCAACGTGCTGGATTCTGTTATAAGGGACAACGGTCTCTTTAAAATAAAAAAAACCTGATTGGTAAATCATATCATGTTGACGGATCCCAAATTTTTTAATAGGAAAACCTTTTTCTATTTCAACACCTCTTATAATAAAAATAATACATATCACAGAAAAGCCAAGAGTTGGAATCCAAGTTGGAATGTCGTCAAAGAAAAAGGCAGTTATCGGTAAAGCAAATAGTATTATAAAAATAAAACTCTCATTGAGCCACATTAATTTTTTATACCGTTTTTGTACGGGCGTTAAATCTACTGTCTTAAAATCAGGGAGATCTGACACATGAATTTCTAAGTTTTCAAAATTCATATTAATAATTAGCTTTTACCCGTTCACCATCCTTATAAAAGCCGACAAAAGCATCTTTAAAATTCAGTTGCTTTATAACACTTTTAAGTTTCTCGGCTTCTTCTTGAGTTTCAAAAACTCCCAGGGTGTAGAGGTTAAAGTCTTTATAGTTTGCATTATGAACTACACTAAAGTTATCTGAGGAAAGCTTGGTATTAAACTTCTTAAAGGCTCCAAGCTGAACTGCATAAAACTCATTAAGCTCTAATGGACTAGTGGGTATTGTTCTTGATTCTAGGTCCATGATCCTTTGTTGATAATCTTGCAAAGTAGATTTCATCACCACCTCTTCATCATCCGCGAGCTCAATTCCATTATTTAATTCAAGCAAATTGGGCTGAAACAAAACTGTGAATAAGAGGGCCAAGAATAAGATTCCTACTATAACGGTTGCCGCCAGAAAGCCTCTTCTTTGGGCTCTCACTTTATCATTTTCTTTATAGGCTTCACTAAGTTGTTGATTTTTTTCTTCAATTTTCGCATTAGCTTCAGTTTCTTTATTTACGATGTCTTGAAGTTCTTGTTCGGTAAGGATTGGCATAGTGTTAAGAATAAGTTAGTGAATATTAAAAAATTAACAAACTAATTTAAGAAATCCATTTGATATTTTTGAAGTTTGGTTTTCTTTTTTCTAGGAATGCATTTCTACCCTCTTTTGCTTCATCTGTCATGTAAGCTAAACGAGTTGCTTCACCAGCAAACACTTGTTGACCAACCATACCATCATCAGTCGCATTGAAGGCAAATTTTAGCATCTTTATGGACGTAGGAGATTTTTCCAAAATCTCCTGAGCCCAATCATAAGCTGTCGACTCTAACTCATCGTGAGGAATCACAGCGTTAACCATTCCCATATCAAATGCATCCTGAGCCGAATAATTCCTTCCCAAAAAGAAAATCTCTCTGGCTTTTTTTTGTCCTACCATTTTAGCTAGATAAGCAGAACCATAGCCTCCGTCAAAACTGGTGACATCTGCATCGGTTTGTTTAAAAACAGCATGTTCCTGGCTGGCTAGGGTTAAATCGCAAACTACGTGTAAGGAGTGACCGCCACCAACAGCCCATCCTGGGACCACAGCAATGACGACTTTAGGCATAAAACGAATTAATCGTTGCACTTCTAAAATATTAAGCCTAGGGGTGCCGTCATCGTCCACATAGCCTTGATGACCTCTAGCATTTTGATCCCCTCCACTACAAAAGGCATATTTCCCATCCTTAGGGGATGGACCTTCTCCAGAAAACAGAACAACGCCTATACTTGGATCTTCTCTAGCGTCTAAAAATGCTTCAAAAAGTTCACTGACGGTTTTAGGACGAAAAGCATTTCTCACTTCAGGTCTGTTGAATGCTATTCTAGCAACTCCTCCACTCTTCTTATAGGTAATATCTGTATAGTCCTTAACGGTTTTCCAGTTCATTTGATTTATAGTTTATTAGAAATTATTTTTTTGTTTCTGGTATGGTATTCTAAATCTTTAAACACGAATTTATCCTTTTCTTCTTTATATACTGAGCATTCATCAATGGGACCCACATAAAGATGTAAGCTCATCGATGATCCTTCATTCAGGTTATGCAAAGAATGATAGCCTAACTCATCGTTCATATAAGATAATCGGTCTTGGGTCATTTTTACATCTGCTGTAAGTTTTAAGTCGCCATCGAGATCCACATAGCGTTTTTCACGTAATTTACCTTTAGCCAGGTACACCCAGCATTCTTCTCCGTTATGGCAGTGAATTGGTGTTTCTTGTCCTTCCTTCCAGCACAACAGTAAAAGTTCAAATTTATCAGTTCGCAAAACACAATTTCTCGTGTAAGTTTCATCAGACCAAAATGCATAGGGTTGTAAGTCCTCAACCGGAATAGAAAGATTCTTTGCTAATTTATAGTAGTCTTCTCCTTCGCAATGAGGTAAAACTTCTAAAAGTTTATTTAAAGATTCGATGTTTTCTTTTGAGTCCATGCTTTTTAATTATTTTTATGGAAATTCGATTAAAAAATCGATTTGGAGTAAATATAAATTTCAATTCAGGCTTATGCAAGCAGACCTTGAACTATTTCAAAAACTTTCACACAAACTTCTGGATCACGAAACCGAAAATGGTGTGGTTAAGCCCATAAAAGCAGAAAACCTATTAAAAGTAATGGATCTCAAGCTAGAAGATCATGGTCTTGATGAGAAAAGATTTGAGACTTTGCTTGAAGATATTGTATTGAGCACTCCACGCACCTCTACCAAGCTTTTTTTTAATCAACTCTTTGGTGGTAGAAATTCCAAGGGAACTTTAGGAGAATTACTTGCAGTCATGCTCAACAATAGTATGTACACTTATAAAGTTGGAGGTCCACAAGTTGGCATTGAAAAAATGATTCTGGCTAAGGTCTGTGATATGTTGAATTTTGGTAAAAATGCAGACGGCACTTTTCCACCAGGTGGATCTATGAGCAATTTTATGGCCATGCTTATGGCCCGAGATGCTTACAATCGAGATATTAAATATGAAGGTGTTACTGATAAAATGATCATTTACACCTCTTCAACCTCACATTACTCCATCACTAAAAACGCCATGTTCGGAGGTATTGGTATCCAGCAAATCCGTTATATTGAGACTGATGAGTACGGAAAAATGATTCCTGAGGCACTTCATGCTAAAATTGAAGAGGATTTAGAGTTAGGTCTAAAGCCCTTCTTTATTAATGCCACTGCGGGAACAACTGTTTTGGGAGCCTTTGATGATATTGATAAAATTTACAAGATTACTAAACAGTATGATAACTTATGGCTACACGTAGATGGAGCTTATTGCGGTTCTGTTATATTTAGCGAAACCTACAAGCATCTGGTAAGTGGTGTAGAAAAAGCAGATTCCTTTAGTTTCAATGCCCATAAAATGTTGAATGTCCCGTTGAGCTGTTCAATTTTAATTACCAAAGAAAGACACAACCTAAGACACAGCTTTGCCTGTGAGGCCGATTATCTGTATCAGACCGATAGCGATGACTATAATCTTGGCAAAACCTCTTTACAGTGTGGAAGACGAAACGATGCTTTAAAATTTTGGACCTTGTGGAAATCTGTAGGTACTAAAGGGCTCGAAGAAATGGTAGATCAGCAATTCAGGTTAGCTAAAGTAGCCAGAGACTATGTTCAAAATCATCCGGATTACGAACTGTACTCTTATGAGAATTCAATTTCTGTTTGCTTTAATTACAAAAATATTGATCCAAAAGATTTATGTAATTCCTTATATGAAGACGGTAAATTGATGGTGGGTTATGGTGAATTTAAGGGAACAACTTTTATAAGACTTGTCACCATTAACAGTAATAATAAGGATGAGGATATTTTAAATTTCTTTCATGTCCTAGAGGCCTATGTAGAAGAGACAAAGGCAGACCTGGTTACTGTTTAATCCTTTCCATCATCTTTTCAACAATTTTATAAGTAGCTGGACAAATTTCAACGTTTTTAAGGGTAAGATGCGAAATTTGCTGAAACTTCTTCCTGTCTGTATGAGGAAATTCTGCACAAGCCTTGGGTCGTACCTTATAAATTGAACAGTAATTGTCTGCGCCTAGAAAAGGACAAGGCACACTTTGTAAAACGTAATCATTATCTTCATCAACTCTTAGGTAGGTGTCTATAAACGCAGAAGGTTTCATCTTAAAATGCTTGGAAATACGCTCAATATCTTTATTGGTAAACAAAGGTCCCGTCGTTTTACAACAGTTGGCACAGGTGAGGCAATCCACTTCTTCAAAAGTTTCATCATGCAGGCTTTGCATGGTTTGATCCAGATGTTTCGGCGGTCTCTTTTTAAGCCTCTTAAAGAAATCTTTGTGCGTTTTATGCTTATCTTTGGCCAGGTTCGGTAATTCCTTTAGAAATTCTTCCATACTGCAAATATAAAATCTACAATTTGAATCCAATCCAGCCTACACAAGATATATTTGGCTTAGCTGTAGAAAGCTATTTTCAAACCAATGATAAGACTCCGATCCAAGTTCATCATGATGATTTTTTTGATGATGAAATTCCTGTAGACTATCTTTTCAGAAGCTATTCTGAGATGCCTAAACTCGAGCAAAAAGCCTTAGAGCTATGCAAGGGAAGCGTACTGGATATTGGCTGTTGTGCGGGTAGCCATAGCCTTGAACTCAAATCCAAAGGACATTTGGTAAAACCGATAGACATTTCTAAAAAATGCATTGAAATTTGTCAAAAACGTGGACTTATAGAAGCCGAACACATCGACCTATTCGAACTAAAAGGTGAAGTATTTGACACCATTTTACTACTGATGAATGGTATAGGTATCGCTAAATCTGTTGACAATTTACCTGCTTTCTTCAATCAATTAAAAAATTTAATGCATCAGAAGAGTCAGGTCATTCTCGATTCTTCAGATCTCATCTTTCTTTACGAAGACGAAAAGCCGAGCACTAATCATTATTATGGCGAAATGACATTTAGAACAAGCTATAAAAATCAGATTTCAGAACCATTTTCATGGCTGTACTTAGACTTTGAATACTTGAAAAAAGAAGCACAAAAAGAAAACCTAAAGTGCACATTGCTTTTTCAAGACGATCATTATGGCTTTTTGGCTAGACTTGAACTTAATTAAGTTCAAAAACCTGTTCTCCGTTGATGTAAGTCGATAATACTTTTGTATCTGGGATAGCATCTTCTTTTACAGTCATAGGATCCTGATCTACGATAACAAAATCAGCAAATTTTCCTGACTCAATACTTCCCTTTTCTTGATCTTCAAAATTAGAATAAGCAGCCCAAATGGTCATACCTCTTAAGGTTTCTTCTCTAGATAGCTTTTGTTCTGGTATAAATCCTTCTTCAGGATAATTTTGAAGGTCTTTTCTAGCCACGGCAGCATAAAAAGTCAAAAACGGGTTAACATTTTCTATGGGGAAATCTGTTCCCAAAGCTACCATACCGGCGTTCTCTAAAATAGTTTTGTATGCGTAAGCGTGCTGTACCCTTTCTTCACCTAATCTATCCCCCGCCCAATACATGTCACTTGTCGCATGTGTTGGTTGTACAGATGGAATAATATTTTGACCATCAAAAAGATGGAAATCATTATCGTCCATCACTTGTGCATGTTCAACCCTCCAACGTTTATCTGTTTCTTCCTTTAGCAAGTCATCATAGGTTTTCAACACTACATAATTTGCAGAATCTCCAATAGCATGTGTGTTCATCTGGAATTCGGTATCCTTCAAACGTTTGGCTAATGCTTGAAAGTCGTCCAAATCGATAATCATACTCCCAAAATGATGTTCCTGATCTGAGTAAGGTGCTTTTAAAGCCGCTCCTCTGGAGCCTAAGGCGCCATCGGCATATACCTTTACAGATCTAACATTAAGCCTGTCGGTTTTAAGGATTCCAGACTCAAGAAATTCACTGATGTTAGCTTCATTGTTGCTAAGCATAGCATAGATTCTTAATTTCAAATCTCCTTGCTTATGTAAATCATCAATGAGGTGGATCACATCAGAGTTGAGGCCAGCATCCACAAGACTCGTTAAACCAAACGATAGTGCAATTTCTTCTGCAGATTGTAAAGCTTTAGTTTGTGCCTCCCGATTTATTTCAGGAAAAGTTGCTTTTATTTTAGCCATAGGATTATCGACCAAAATACCAGTGAGTTCACCGTTTACCTTTTGGATTTCACCCCCAAAGATTTCGGTTGTTTCATCTATTCCAGCTTTGTCTAATGCCTTTTGATTCACTAGCATAGCATGGCCATCGATTCTGGTAAGAGCCACAGGGATATCTGGAAATAGTAAATCTAAAGTATCTTTTGTAGGAAATTCTTTGTTTTCCCAATCGTTTTGATCCCAACCTCTTCCAATGATATAATTGGCATCAGGGTTTTTGGCTTGGAAATCTTGTAATCTAGATATGACATCAGTATAACTAGTTGTGCCGTCTAGATCTACTCTGCTTAATTTTAAACCCAGATTATATAAATGCGCATGAGCGTCAATAAGACCTGGTAAAATAGTCTTGCCCTTTGCGTCTATGAGTTCTTGGGACTCATATTTAGCTTCAAGATCTGCGCTTGTTCCTGTTTCAATAATCTTGCCCTCAGAGACTGCAAAAGCCTGAACCTTTGAGAAATCTTCATCTACCGTATAGATATTTGCATTTGTTACCAGAAGATCTACTTCTGTCTTGGTACTACAGGAAGTTAAAATCAGTATACTAATAAACAGGAAACTAAACGTGTATTTCATTAGAACAGGTTTGTGATGGAATTATATATTTCTGAGCGTATGGAAGCATTTCCACTTGCAGCAAGTATGATGGACACCAAAAGTCCTATCATGGCATAAAGAAAATCTTTACCTATCATTTTTACAGCTTTCTTCTTATGCTTGTTGCCTTTTTTCTTTCTAGATAAGCTTATTGCAATCTCTCTCCCACCGATAATTCCCAAAAATACCCAGGTGGTACTCATAGGTACAGTAGAAATAAATAATTTATAAATAAGAAGAATAACGTAAGATAAATCGATAAGGGTTGCCGCACGAATATCTGAAACTCTGGTTTTTTCGCTGACGACTCCTTGTATTTTATCACCTCTTAAATAAAACAGTAAACCCAATCCAAAGAAAATGGTTAATGCGAAAATTGAAAACTGACCAACGCTCTGATCTCTAGGTAAATACACTGCAATATTGGCTCCATCCTGCATCACCCAGGTGGCCCATAAAGACCCACTCACAATCCACTGCACCGCGACCCAGTAATTGCTAAACTTTCTGCTTTTAAAATATTTCCGAATAGCATTGTATGACAAATACCAAACTAAAAAAGAGATGATAAATGCTAAGATATAGCCTGACCAGCTTTTTAAAACCACGGAGGTTATCCCTGAAGTATTAGCACTAAAGACGCTCAACAACAAAAACGTAGTCGAAACTGGCATCCTTAATCTTGTCAGGATTAAAAGAACCAATGGAGCAATAACTTGAAAAAAGGTAAACTTGTCAGGATGTGGATAATCTGTCGAACCGTCGGGATTAGTCAGTCTCTGGTAAGTCACATCGCCATCAAAATAGATAAAACTGAAGGTGACTGTAACCAAAAAAATACCACCGATAAACAGCCATAATATCCACCATTTCTTCGCCTTGTTACTTTCGATAAAGGTTCCTAAGGATTGAATACTATCGTTTGCTACTGCAGCATAGGCTGCAAAAAAGAAGCCAATCCACATAGCGAGATTGGCGTTGGTAGTAGCCGTAGCGGCCAATATAAGTCCAACTACAACTATGATAAGAAATGTTTTCTCTTCAGAAAAGAAATCAAGTAGATTTAAGTAGGGACGATCTCGGTCGTTACGCTTAAATTTATTTGCCATTAGATTTGTTCTATTCTGTAATCTTTTTTCGCAAATCTAGTTAAATAAAGTGTTTTAATGTTTCCTTTTCGTTAAGATAATTTTGAAAATAATCACCAATCGAATTGATAAATCAATCCTCCTAAGATTTGAAGGCCTTGAACTTCAAAATTTTGCCAGCGATTGTAAGAATTACTTAAAAGATTATTGGCATTGATAAAGGCTGAAAGCCTTGGGTTTATCTTATATTCTACAGAAGCATTGATATCCAGGAACCCATCTACCGTGGTGTTTACTAATCCACTGGTAGTTGGCAAACCACT
Source organism: uncultured Mesohalobacter sp. (assembly GCA_964577705.1). Taxonomy (GTDB): domain Bacteria; phylum Bacteroidota; class Bacteroidia; order Flavobacteriales; family Flavobacteriaceae; genus Psychroflexus. Next base: position 5,241 of record CAZOAD010000013.1, on the reverse strand, counting down.
GGAATCTACTACAACATTCTCTAAAGCATCTGTTCGATTTCCAATGTAAAATAATGAAGCAGAAAAATTCCAGTTTTTAGTGAAGTCGTAATTGGCATATGCTTTTAATTCAACTTCGGGTAAGTTCCAGGCTTCTTCACCCTCTACAGTTGAAAAGTTTGAATACTTGCCATAAAAACCAATCGTAAACTCACTTTCAATCTGATAAGCTAAATCTGCTGAAATGGATAAGATGTCAAGGTCATTATAAATCACATCGAAAGAATTCTGATAATCAAAGTTTCTTTTAGCAGGAACAACCGTCAAATTCTCTAGATCGGGATTGGATCTAAACAAAGCAAAATCTGAAGTGCTCGAATAATTGGCTTGTGCTGATAGGGATAAGTTGTTCAAGAGTTTAGTAGAAAATCCTGCAAAAGCATTGTATTGTTGATCACTAGGTCTTATCAAAAGTGTTGGCGATACAAATGGATTTTGTGAACTTAAATTTTCGTAGGTGTTTTGTTGTAAACCCCCGTTAACTCCTAAGTTAATTTTTACAGTTTCCTGGTTTAATAAAAATTCAGCTTCAAGATCTGGGTAAAAGAAAACATCACTAGAACTAGCTTCAAGATCATTAAAATATACAGCTTTAGCACCAAGTTTTAAGCTTAGGTTTTCATAATTCAAATTTACGAAAGGATTCACACCAGCTTGAAGTTGCTGGTAATCTATTTCAGTATTACCAAACAAAGACCTTTCGAAACTACCGTTGAGTAAATTCAAATCTCCTTGGATGGATAAGGTTTGGTTTCTCAGTGGAATTTCTACTAATGGCAAAATTTCCAACAATTGTTCGGAGCTACTATAGTTATCTGTGAAATTTTGAACTTTGACTTCAGCCAATTTTAAAAATTGATCATAAAATTCAATTCCTCCAAAGGCAGAAAGCTTTGTGTAGGTTTGATTGGGGTCAATCGAATTGACTTGCTCTTCAGACAAACTGGAAATAGTACTTTCAGAAAGTCCGTAATAATTCACTTCTCTGTGATTCAAATCGATTCCAGCATTCCATTCGAAATACCGATCTTTCGACTTCAAATTCAGCCCTAAAGATGTATCGGAAAAATCATCGTCCAATACCACATCATCAATGCCTCCTTGAGAAGAAATATGAGAAAACTTAATATCCAAATTTCGCTCTCTGTTCAAATCAAAATTACTGTAAAAATCAGCTAAAATAGTAGCGTAATTCCCAGCTCCAAATCTTGCATAGTTTTCAAAAAGCTTTTCAGGAGGAGCCATTCTCACACCAGAGGCAGTACCTTTGGCCGGAGTGAAAGTGGAGGCCACAGGAACATCTATAAACGAATAGGTAATAGTTTGTCTTTGCTGGATTATAGTATCCTTTTCACTTGGTCTTTGTTTAATCTTGAAAGCATCATTCACTGTAGGAGAATATTGCTTTACGATGATGAGCTTGTCGGTTGTAATGGTGTCCCGTTGAGCAAAACTTTGAAAACAAGTTACTATTCCAAGCCATAAAAAGAGAGAAAACTTTTGGTTTAAATTCATTGTAATTTTTAATTAATCAATACAAATAACGGTATCTTTAAAACATATTAACTGCATAGCAATGAATTTTATTTCATTGCAGGTTCAAATTTAAAAAACAAAAACATGAACAAAGGCGACATCGTAGATTTGCTTCACTCACAGGATCAATTTTTTAAAACTACTTCCAAAACATCGGTTACTGAACGTATTTCTATTCTGAAAAAATTGAAAGCAAGTATAAAAGCTCACGAGCAAGAGATAGTAGATGCTATCTATAAAGATTTTCGAAAGCCAGAATTTGAAGTTTATACCACTGAACTTTTTGTGGTATATAAAGAATTAAACCTGTTCATTAAAAAGTTAAAAAAATGGTCCAAGCCACAATCGGTCTCTTCAGC
>CAZOAD010000013.1:0-3207 GCA_964577705.1 uncultured Mesohalobacter sp. | reverse complement strand
TTTTTCACTGGTAGTGTTCCTGTGGGTAGAATAGTCTCGCAACAAATTGCAAAGCACATGACGCCGCATACACTTGAACTGGGAGGTAAAAATCCCTGTATCATAGATGCCTCTACAAATTTAGATGTTGCTGCAAAGCGAATTTGCTGGGGTAAATTTCTAAATGCCGGGCAAACCTGTATTGCTCCAGATTACCTATTGGTGGATTCTGAAATCAAATCTGAATTTCAAGATCAACTCATCTCAACCCTAAAAGCATTTTACGAAGATGGAACTTATGATGATTATGCCAGGTTAATTCATGCAACTCATTTTGAAAAGCTAGTGGGATTTTTAAAAGATCAAACCATAATTTATGGAGGGGAGCATGACTCTGAAACCAATTTTCTATCTCCAACCTTAGTGGATTCTCCAGATTTTTCCTCTGAACTGATGGAAGAGGAAATCTTTGGCCCTATTCTACCCATTTATACCTATTCGACTTTCGATGAATTGGAAACGATAATAACAGCATTTGAAAAGCCACTATCTCTTTACGTTTTTAGTGATAGGAAAGAATTTACACAACGCGTTAACGAAAGGTTTGACTTTGGAGGAGGAGTAATCAATGATACTATTGTTCATTTTGTAAACGATAAGTTGCCTTTTGGTGGCGTTGGAGCAAGTGGAGTTGGCAATTACCACGGCAAGGCTTCTTTTGACACGTTTACCAGAAAGAAACCGATTGTAAATCGTAAAACCTGGCTCGATATTCCTGTTAAGTATCCGCCTTACACACGTCTCAATTCTTTTAAATCCTTCATGAATTTATTTCGATAAGATGGAAAGTGAATTTTGATTTTGCTCGCATTTGAGATACTCTATTGATTGATTTTTCAGATAGCTGAAGAATGCGTGGGTAACCTCCAGTCACTTGAGCATCTCTCATCAATAGAATCATTTTCCCTTTAGGAGTATATTGAATAGTTCCTGGAAGCACTGGACCAGTTACGATTTCCTCAAGTTCGTTTTCCAGACGTTCTTGAACCTGATAAGCCATTCTGTTTTGAGAAGTGGACAAAGAAAACTCAGCATTGGTAAGCTGATACTTTAAGGTTTGACTCAATTTATGAAATTCTGGCCCTTTAAAAACTTCTAAAACTGAACTTTCATAGTAGTTTAGATCAAACTGGGCAGATATACCACCACTCTCCCCATCAAAAGGTCTAAAGTTTACCTTATCATTCTTTTGAAGCTGATGCGCTGTCAATGCTTTATAGAAACTTTGACTACCAAAATAGCTTGCAGATTCAAAACCATCTTTCACAGCAATATATCCCCAGCTCCCTTCTGTCAATTCTTTAATAGAAAGGACATCGCCACTTCTTACTTTCAAGACACAGTTGGGTTCAGCTTTGGAACCATTGAGGGACACATTTGCGCTGAGTGTTGCCACGCAAGCAAAGGTTGGGCTTTGGAACTCAAGCAGAAGCCCTTGTTGATAAAATTCAATACAAGCGCAAGCTTCACTATTATTTAAAACTGTATTAGCATATCGATAAAGATTCAAATCCATCGCTCCAGAAATAGGAATACCTTGGGGCATCCCCTCACTTCTTCCCTTATCCTGAATTGTAGAATACAAACCGGGATGTTTTACAATTAAACTCATAAGGCCTTATTTTTTGCTTTGGATTGAATATACTCAAACTCATCTTTTGAAATGCTTTCAAATTTAACCTTATCTCCAGCTTGCAAAAAACAAGGTTGATCTGAGTGATTTTTATCAAACAATTGAAGTGGACTCCTGCCAATAATTTGCCAACCCCCGGGAGAATCTGTTGGATAAATTCCGGTTTGTTGATCTGCAATTCCAACTGAACCAACTGGAATCTGTCGTCTTGGTTCTGATTTTCTTCTGTGAAAAAGTGAAGAATCCAAACCTCCTAAATAAGGAAATCCAGGTAAGAATCCTATAAAATAAACGGTATATAGTTTTGCGGTATGTTTCTCTATAATCTCAGAAATTGACAGATTCAATTCCTCGGACAATAAGCCTAAATCCCAACCAAAATTTTCATCATAACAAACGGGTATTCTTTTGGTTTCAGTTTCCTTTTTATTTTCTACATTTACGTGCTTTAGCTGGTCTAATAATTCAGTTTTAGCCTCATAGAAATTATTTATAGTTCGAGTGTAAATAACTAATAATGAGTCATAAGTATTTATTACCTGAAGTATTTGTTTAGTATTATCTTGAAGGATATTTTTTCTCAGCTGAAGTAAAAGATTCAATAAATTTTCATTGATATCTTCCTCAAATTTAATAAGAATAGAGGTTTCATTATACTGAAAAATCTGCGGTCTATTTATCATTTCAGACTCCTACTTTTACATTGTTCTTATCTAAATTACTTCTCAATTTTTTTAAAATCTCAACTGCATTTTGTGTATCACTATGTACACAAATCGTATCAAATTCAACATTGATTTTTTCACCGGTTAGAGCTTCAACCACATGATGATTTAACATCGATAAAACTCGATTTGAAATTAAAATTGGATCGTGTAAAACAGCATCCTTTTCTTTTCTGGACACCAAACTTAAATCTGAATTATAAGCCCGATCTGCAAAACCCTCTACCCAAAGTTGAATTGATTCTGGTAGTTCCAAACTGAAATTTACCGATGGAGGTACAAATAAAATCAAATCCATTTCTCTTTCTATCACCACTTCCAAAATTAAGTCGCAAATAGCCTGATTCTTTCTCATGTCATTATAAAGCGCTCCATGAGGTTTGATGTGATGAAGTTTAACTTTTTTGATTTTACAAGCCTTTTCTACCAAATCAATCTGGCCATGCAAATGCTTTTTCAGTTGTCGAGAAGACATCTCCATAGTTTGACGACCAAAATTTTCAAAATCAGGATATGAGGGATGAGCACCAATGTTGACGTTATTTATTTTTGCCAACTCAACTGCTCTTTCTACTGAAATCACATCCCCATAGTGACCTCCACAGGCAATATTACAGGATGTAATAAGCGGCATAAGGGCTTCATCGTACCTCCCTCCTTCTCCAAGGTCACAATTGATATCTATGGTTTTCACTTTTTTCTTTGAAATGTATAAAAGTAAGCGCAGGATCAAAACAATTTTAAGTATTTTTCAGCATAAAATTATATTTATGAAAATCCTTATCTTAAGTCTCGGACTATTGTTCTTCA